>NZ_LWEZ01001990.1:0-663 GCF_001634945.1 Alcanivorax sp. HI0044 | reverse complement strand
ATTGGTCAGTGACGACGGCAACACCACCGCCCTATTGGTGAGCTTCGAACGCGACCAGAAATATTACGACCTGCTCTACAAACGCAACGACCTGCGCGACCAGCAACGCAACGGCGAACTGAACGAACAAGGCCAGCAAGCACTGGAAGCTGCCACTCGCGCCTTCAGTGACTACAGCAGCCAGATCCAGCAACGCACCGCCGGGGAAATCGACCAGGTGCGTGAGATCATGGACCGCTATCGGGACGACGCCAACCTGTTCCTGGGCGGCGTGCCGATGATCACCACCGACCTGGTGCGCTTTATCCGCTCGGACCTGAAAGTGTTCGGCGTCGGCGTGCTGGTCTTCCTGATCCTCACCCTGTTCCTGATTTTCCGCCGCCCTCGCTGGGTGATCGTGCCGCTGGCCTGCTGTGGTGTCACCGTCCTGACAGTCACCGGCTGGCTGGGCTGGATGGACTGGAAGGTGTCCGTGATCAGCAGCAACTATATTTCCCTGCTGCTGATCATCACCATGTCTATCACCATTCACCTCACCGTGCGCTTTCGCGAGCTGCACGAAGAGAACCCGGACGCCAGCCAGAAATGGCTGATCCGCGAGACCGCCGCCCACATGATGCGCCCCAGCATCTACATGATCCTCACCACCATGGTGGGCTTCTC
>NZ_LWEZ01001989.1:0-854 GCF_001634945.1 Alcanivorax sp. HI0044 | reverse complement strand
TGAAGTACCGTCTGCGCGCCAAGGTGGAATTTCAGGTCGACGAGCAGGCGGTGATAATAGGGCTGAGCGGCGCCTTGCCTGCCACCTCGCCCGAACCCGGCCAGAGCGGACGTAACGGCCAGGGCCTCTGGTTGCGTTACCCCAATACGGATCACGCCCTGCTGATCACCGACACCGAACAGGCCGAATCCGTCTGGACCGTGCTCGTTCAGGACCGTACCGCCACCAATGCCAACGGCTGGCGGCAAGCCGACATCGACGCGGGCGAAGGCATGGTCTATCCCGGCGCAGAAGACCTGTTTCTGCCCCAGGTACTCAACTACGACGTCACCGCCGGGGTGAATTTCAAGAAAGGCTGCTACACCGGCCAGGAAGTGGTCGCGCGCATGCACTTCAAGGGCAAACTCAAGCAGCGCATGCAGCGCATTGATTACACCGCCGAGGTGGACCTGGCACCCGGCGAGACGCTTCGCAACAGCGACGGCAAGGCTGCCGGTGAAGTGGTCAGCAGCGCCCGCAATCATGCCGGGCACAGCGCACTGGTGGTACTGCGCCGCGATACTGACGGTGTGCTGTTCAAGGACGAGCAACCGCTAAACAGCCAGCTCGGCACCCTGCCCTATACATTGCCCTGGAAAGATTAAGACCCACGGAGCGCAAACGCTCTCGTAGGTCGAATTCACCCAAGGGCACAGAGAGCCTGAAAGGCGTAATCCGGCACATCGGTAGGCTCGATTGCCAGGTCGGCTGTCGGATTACGCCTTCGGCTAATTCGACCTTGTGTCTCTCCGGCGGAAGGATTTGCTACCCTTCCGCCACTGCTGGCGGGCAACCCGTATTCGACCTGAGGCCCT
>NZ_LWEZ01001988.1:0-892 GCF_001634945.1 Alcanivorax sp. HI0044 | reverse complement strand
GAAGCTGACTGCGACAATTGATCGAATACAGCTCATACCTCACCTCCATCTTTGGCAATCACGTCTGTTTTGGCCTGCGTCGACTCTGGCCCACCTTCAACAATGACCTTGCGGAACATACCAGCGGCCGCGTGATAGGACAGGTGACAGTGGAACGCCCACTGACCGGGCGCGTCGACCTCGGTTTCCATGTAAACGGTGGTGCCGGGCTGCACACTGACCGTGTGTTTGATCGGGTTCCACTGGCCTGCGCCAACATCAAGGATGGACCACATACCGTGCAGGTGCATGGGGTGAGTCATCATGGTTTCGTTGACAAACTTGAAACGGACCCGCTCACCGTATTTGAGACGAATCGGATCGGCGTCTTCATACTTGACGCCATTAATGCTCCAGGTATACCGCTCCATATTGCCGGTCAAACGAAGCTCAATTTCCCGGGTCGGCTCGCGAACTTCATACAACGGATCCTGAGCCTTCAGGTCAGCGTAAGAGAGGAACTTTCCGCCATTGGCAGCTTTGGGCATGAGGCCACTGCCCTTGGCGTAAAAAGGATCGCTTTTTTCTTCTGTCCCCATCGCCATGGAACCATGGTCCATGCCGGACATGCCCGAATGATCCATATCTTTCATGTTGGAATGATCCATACCTTCCATATTGGAATGATCCATGCTGCCCATGTTGGAGTGGTCCATCCCGGACATATCTCCCGAGCTGCTCATATCCATGTTCCCATGATCCATGCCAGACATGCTGCCATGGTCCATACCGGGCATACCGCTCATATCAGCCATGGTCAGACGCGCTTGTTCACGCATTGGTGGCACAGACCCTTCCATACCCTTTTCGGGGGCCAGCGTCGCTCTTGCATAGCCTGAACGTCCCATGGATT
>NZ_LWEZ01001987.1:0-1192 GCF_001634945.1 Alcanivorax sp. HI0044 | reverse complement strand
GTCGCCACGGTGGCAAGGCGGTGTTGCATGGCGACAGCTTTGACGAAGCCCTGGCCCACGCGCTGAAGCTGCAGGCCCGTGACAACCTGACCTTTGTTCACCCTTACGATGATCCGGATGTGATTGCCGGCCAGGGCACGGTGGGCATGGAGATTCTGCGTCAGCAAAGCCGCGAACTGGATGCGATTTTTATCCCGGTGGGCGGCGGTGGGCTGGCGGCCGGGGTAGCGGCTTATGTGAAGTACGTGCGTCCGGAGGTGAAGGTGATCGCGGTGGAGCCGGAAGATGCCGCCTGCCTGAAAGCCGCCCTGGAGAAAAAACGTCGGGTCACCCTGCCGGAAGTGGGGCTGTTTGCGGACGGTGTTGCCGTGAAGCAGATCGGCAAGGAAACCTACAAGGTGTTGCGTGATCACGTGGATGAAGTGATCACCGCCAGCACCGATGAAATCTGTGCGGCCATCAAGGACGCGTTCGAGGATACCCGTGCCATCTGCGAACCGGCGGGGGCGCTGGCCCTGGCGGGTTTGAAGAACTGGGTAACCAAGCACGATGTGCGTGACCAGACGCTGGTGGCAATTCAGAGTGGCGCCAATGTGAATTTTGACCGGCTGCGTCATGTGTCAGAGCGTGCCGAGCTGGGCGAGCAGCGCGAGGCCATTCTGGCTGTCACCATACCGGAAACGCCTGGTGCGTTTCGGGCGTTCTGCCAGGCCCTGGGGCGGCGCGGTATTACTGAATTCAACTACCGCTACAGCGATGACCGGGATGCCAATATCTTTGTCGGTATTCAGTTGCGGCCGGGCGGAGAGGCGCTGCAGACGCTAATGAGCGAGCTGCAGGAGCGCGGTTATCCGGTGGTGGATATGAGCGGTAATGAGATGGCCAAGCTGCATATTCGTCATCTGGTGGGCGGGCACACCTCCCGGCATGACCTGAAGGAGCGGCTGTTCAGGGTGGAATTTCCGGAGCGCCCCGGAGCGCTGATGAAGTTTCTGCAATCCCTGGGCGAAAAATGGAATATCAGCCTGTTCCATTACCGTAACCACGGCGCGGCCTATGGCCGTGTGCTGGTGGGCTTCCAGGTGGAGGATGGCAAGCAGAGCAAGCTATTGGCCGACCTCAAGAAGGTGCCTTATCCCATGGTTGAGGAGAGCGACAACCCCGCCTACCGGTTATTTTTGAACTAATCGCT
>NZ_LWEZ01001986.1:0-629 GCF_001634945.1 Alcanivorax sp. HI0044 | reverse complement strand
TTTCACCGACAACTGCCAGGGCGTAAAACAGTGGATGCTCTCCAAGCTGCAACTGCTGTTACCCGCAGAACGCTTCCCCCATCAGGCCCTGTTCCAGATCGTGCGTATCAACGAGCTGGTCATCGTGCCGCTGCCCTGGGAAATCACCCTGGAAAGCGGTAATCGCCTGCGCAATGCCGTTACCGATACCTTGCCCGCCGGCACGAACTGGAAAGTAGAAGTCTCCAGCCTGGCCAACGGCTATTTCGGCTATGCCGTCACCCCCGAGGAATACCAGCGGCAATATTACGAAGGCGGCCACACGCTCTACGGCCCCCATACCCTGGATTTCCTGATTGGCCAGAGCAGCGAACTAAGCCGCGATCTGCAACAAAGCGGCAACATCAGCGGCAACATCAACGACATTCCCCGCCAACAGACCTTCTCCCTGCTTGCGCATCAGTACTTTCCTGAAGCACAGCAAACGGCAGCCCCGGCCTCACCCACGGCTGTCCAGTGGCAAGGTCATCCTACCCGTGAGCCCGGCGACCTCACCACCGGCCCTTACTGGCGAATCTCCCTGCTGGCCGCCCCCGCCGAACAGCTGGCCCTCGACACGCTGGAGCTTACTCTCCACTGCCAGGGGCAGC
>NZ_LWEZ01001985.1:0-962 GCF_001634945.1 Alcanivorax sp. HI0044 | reverse complement strand
TTGCTGTTGCTGCTGGCGGTGCCGGATGTGGGCATGGAAGTGGCCAAGGCCATTGGTGCCTTCTTTGCGGAAGCGGATAACGAGGTAGTGATCGACGGCTTGCTGGCGGAAGGGGTGAACCCGCAGGCCAGCGGGGTGCCCTCGGCAGCCTTTGTGAACAGCCTGACGCTGGCGCAGTTGCTGAAAGCCGCCAAGCGGTTGGGCATGAATCTTGAGGGCATTGGTGACAAGTCCTTGGAAACCCTCGGTGGGCACTTCCGCACCGTGGCGCAATTGAGCGTGGCGGCGGCTGAAGGCGCGGGCGCGGAACCCCAGGGCGTGCGCTCCGGGGTTATGACGCAGCTGGCCAGGGCACTGGCGGAGAACGGTTGGCAAGCCCGCTTGCAGGAGGCAGAGGATCAGGTTGCCGCTCTGTCTGCCCGCGCCCCGGCCCAGGCCGAAAGTCGGCCGTTGGAAGGGCAAACCTGGGTGCTTACCGGCACCCTGGAGCAGCTTACCCGTGACCAGGCCAAACAGGCGTTGCAGCAGTTGGGAGCAAAAGTGGCGGGGTCGGTGTCCAAAAACACCAGTACGGTGGTGGCGGGCGCGTCGGCCGGTTCCAAACTGGCGAAAGCGGAATCCTTGGGCGTTGAGGTGTGCGACGAAGCTGCGCTACTGTCCCTGTTGACCCAGCACGGCATTGACCCGGGAGCGTTATGAAAATCTGGCTACCCCTGCTGTTGGCGGCACTGACCCTGAGTGGCTGTGCCGGCACACCGACCAACACGGACAATGTCTGCGCGGTGTTCGATCAGAGGGGTGGCTGGTTCAATAACTGGTATAAGTACGCCAAGAACACCGAGAAGGAATACGGTGTGCCGGTACCGGTATTGATGGCAACCATCTACAAGGAATCGGGTTTCAACGCCAAGGCCAGGCCGCCCCGGACCAAGCTGCTGGGTTTCATTCCCTGGAAACGCCCG
>NZ_LWEZ01001984.1:0-793 GCF_001634945.1 Alcanivorax sp. HI0044 | reverse complement strand
TCCGCCGCCAGCACCTCATTGAGCAGGCGGTCGTGCAGCTCCCGATCGAACACCAGGCGCGCGTACTTTTCCGCATACAGCACCTGGGCCATCAGGTTCTTGCCGTCGGACAGTACTACCGCCTCTTCAAAGTGAGCTTTGGCCTGTTCGGGCTTGCCGCCCAGCGACGCCGGCAGGATGCTGTTCAGCACCCCCAGATACATATGTGCCTGACCGTGCTGATAGCCATCATCCAGCGCCACGATGCGCTCCATGATGGCTTCCACCCGGCCCAGTTCCGCTACCGCATTCCAGTCACTGGTGTTCTGCTGGATATAACCCGCCCAGGCGCTGCCCAGGGAAAACAGCACCGGCACATCGCCTTTGTCGGCCTCGTCCAGCAGGGATTCGAATTCGGGCACCGACAGGCTGCGCAGATCGCAGTAATCCTTGTGGTGGGCACAGGCGGCACGGAAACCGTAACCCAGCGCCTTGTCGCTAAGTTTGCGGGCCCGCTCAGGGTCTTCCACAAACAAGCCGGCGTAGGCGCCATAAAGGTCCGCGCCACTGCTGAGCAGGGATTCGCTTTCCGGCCAGTTCTCAATCAGGCCATCGACCATCAGCAAATAGGTGGGCAGGCCGTCTTCGACCAGCTGCAGGTCATTGTTGTTGAGGACACCATAGGGCAGGTTGTCGTCAACATGGGCCAGGGAACAGCCTTGCAGGGTAACTACCGCTGCGAAGAAGAGAGAAGGTACCCAGTAAGGTACAGAGCGCCACTGCATAGGTCGCTGGCATCCTTTCATTATTGTGA
>NZ_LWEZ01001983.1:0-821 GCF_001634945.1 Alcanivorax sp. HI0044 | reverse complement strand
TGGAAAATATCGCCCGCCTGCTGTGCACTCACCTGCGCCGTACCTCGTCCCAACTGGCTCAGTTCAAACTCCCCGGGGGCTAATGAAAATCTGTCGCTTATGAGAACTTTGTGTTTGCTCGTATCGCTCGTGTTGCTGGCCGCCTGTGATCCGGTGCAGTTGCCGGCTGATGTGCGTTTGCCCGATGGTGCCGTGTATGAGGGCGATATCGAGGATAACCTGTTCCATGGCCATGGCAGCCTCACCTGGCCCGGTGGTCGGCACTATGAAGGAGAGTTCCAGAACGGGTTGATGGCAGGTGAAGGTCGCCTGGAGAGCCGTAACGGCTGCGTTCAGGAAGGGCACTTTGTTAACGGCGTTTTGAACGGCGAAGGGACCTATACCTGCCAGGATGCCTCCTACCAGGGGCAGTTCAAGGACGGAGAGCTTATCAAGGGTTCGGTGACGTATCTGGACGATAATTCCTACCAGGGGGAGTTCCGTGATTTTCAACCGCACGGGAAGGGGCTCTGGGTCACCGCATCAGCCGAACAGTTTGAAGGCACCTTTGCCGACGGTTACATGGTCAAGGGGACTTACCGTAACGAGGAAGGTTACCACTATCAGGGCGAGTTCGATTTCTTCACCTTTGAAGGCAAAGGGGAACTGACCCGTCCGGATGGCGTGGTAATTCATGCGTCTTTTGAAAACGGCCATGCGGAAGGCCCGGGGACGCGCACGCGGCCCAGTGATGACGGCAAGCCCGTGGTGGAAAAGGGCTTTTTTGTGCAGGGCGATTACTACCCCAGTGAAAAAGCCTGGCGGCAGCGCAAGCAGCAGCA
>NZ_LWEZ01001982.1:0-898 GCF_001634945.1 Alcanivorax sp. HI0044 | reverse complement strand
CCGACAAAGGTAATGCCGGTAAGCAAGGCAAGCATCAGCCAGAGCACATGCTTGCTGCCACGGCGCATGATCTTGGTTGCCGTCCAGGGGGCACTGTCCATCTTTATACGGCTGTGGCGATCACCTTCACACCAGAACTCGATCCACTGAAAGAAGCGGGTCCAGGTGGTCTGCGGGCAGACGTAGCCACAATAGACGCGGCCCGCCAGCACGGTAACAAAGAACAGGGCAAATGCGGCCAGGATCAGGATCCAGGACAGCAACAGAAAGTCCTGGGGCCAGAAGCTGGCACCAAAAATACGGAACTGACGCCCCGGCAAATCAAACAGAACCGCCTGCTGGCCGTCCCAGCGCACCCAGGGCAGGATCATGTAAAGGCCCATGGTCGCCAGAATGGTGACGTCGCGGATAAACTGGAAACGTCCGGAAACGGATTTAACCTGAATGCGCTCGCGCTTGCTGTACAAGCTCACGCTGCCGCCATCGGTGGCATCCGTGACCTTGATGCGCTTGGGGTCCGACATACTACTCTCCGCTAACACCTTTGCGCCGCCGGCATCCCTTCACTGCTACGAATGATGGGCGGTGGCACCTTGCCTGTAGAAACCAGGGCTGCCCCGCGGATTACTCCGCGGTGTCAGCGTTCCGGGACAGGCTGTACACATAGGCTGCGATTACATGAATGCGCTCTTTGCTGAGCAGGTTTTCATGGGCCGGCATGTGGCCCGCGCGGCCGTGGCGAATGGTGTATTCGATATCTTCCACGCGGGGGCCGTAAAGCCAGGTGGTATCGGTCAGATCCGGCGCCCCCATCATGATATTCCCCTTGGCGTCCTGCCCGTGGCAGGCAGCGCACATGGCGAACTTGGGTTTGGCCCGCTCAATCGCTGCGGCCTTC
>NZ_LWEZ01001981.1:0-435 GCF_001634945.1 Alcanivorax sp. HI0044 | reverse complement strand
CTAGACCTGCGGCTGACGTCTTCATTTTGTGCCCCCCTCGCCTTTATGCTTTCGTCGTACCGCTAATTTTCAGATTACTCCTTGAGTACACCCCCAAAGAGATAGCGAAAGCCACCGGCAGCCGGCGCTGCATCACAAAAAAGCCCGGCTGGATAAGCCGGGCCTTTTTGAAGAAACGCAATCTCAAGGGTTACTTGTAGATTTCGCCTTTTTCCGCTTTTTCCAACAGTGAAGCCGGCGGGTTAAAGCGCTCACCGTACAACTTGGCCAGTTCCTGGGCGCGCGCAACAAAACCGCGCAAGCCGCCTTCATACTGGTTGATGTACTGCATCACACCACCGGTCCAGGCGGGGAAACCAATGCCGAAGATCGAGCCGATGTTGGCATCTGCCACGGAATCCATCACGCCTTCATCAAAGCACTTCACCGCTTCAA
>NZ_LWEZ01001980.1:0-9498 GCF_001634945.1 Alcanivorax sp. HI0044 | reverse complement strand
CTGGGGGATCACGTCCAGGCGCTCTTCCACGGCCGGTTTGCCGATAAAACTTACCAGTTTGGTGACCAGGCGCCGTTCCCATTTGGGGTAGCGAGCATCGGTGCGGGCCGGTGCCTGGCCATCACAGAACAGAATCGGTACCTGGGCGCGCTCCAGCAGGTCGTCGAGAAAGTGCTGCCAGCGGTCTTCGCTGGACAGGTCCACCACCCACAGATCCAGGGCGTCAGGTTCCAGCCAGCGGCCTTCCAGAGCGTCCGGTTCGGTGCTGACCAGTACCTGATAGCCCTGGCCCTTTACCGCACTGGATAGCAGGTGCCCCTGCAATGTGCTGTCGGCAATCACGCCGACACGGCCGGGCGCGGTCATCCGTTATCCGTTTCCTGCAGTTCACCCAGCAGTTCGCGAATGGTAGACAGCAGCTCGTTCTCCTGGAACGGTTTGCCCATGTAGCAGTTCACGCCAATGTCGAAAGCCCGCTCGCGGTGTTTCTCACCGGTGCGGGAGGTGATCATGATGATCGGTACGTCCTGCAGTCGGCTGTCGTGGCGTACATGGGTGGCGACTTCGAAACCGTCCATGCGCGGCATTTCGATATCCAGCAGCATCACATCCGGGCGAATATCTTCCAGCTTGGCGATGGCGTCGATGCCGTCTTTGGCGGTGACCACTTCGTAGCCATTGCGCTCCAGCAGGCGGGTGGTCACCTTGCGCACGGTAACCGAGTCATCGGTGACCATGACCAGCGGCGTGTCACGCTGCGGCAGCGCGTCTTCCTCTGGCTCCTGGGGCAGTGTCGGCACCACCTCGCCGGACGCCAGAGCCGTGGTCTGCACGTGGGCCGCACGGATCAGGGAGTGGATATCCAGAATGATCACCACGGAACCATCCCCGAGGATGGTGGCGCCGCTGATGCCGGCTACCGTGGCCAGCTGCGGGCCCACCGCTTTCACTACCACTTCGCGGGAGCCGACCAGGTCGTCTACCACGATGGCCACCGTGTGTTCGGTGCTGCGAATCAGCAGTACCGGCATGGGGGTGGTCTGGTTTTCCAGGTGTGGCACCCGGTTGCCGTGCACAAAGTGGCCCAGGTACTGCAGTTCGTAATCCTGGCCCACATAGGTGTAAACCGGGTTCTCTTCCTCGAAGTAGTGCTGCAGTTCGAACGGACTGATCCGCACGATACCTTCGATCTGGTTCAGCGGAATCGCGTAGGAGTCCTCCGCCGCCTTCACCATCAGGGCGCGGTTCATGGCCAGGGTAAACGGCAGGCGGATGATGAAGCGAGTGCCCTGCCCTTTACGGGAGTCGATGGTGACCGAGCCGCCCATCTGCTTGATTTCACTGGCGACCACATCCATGCCTACGCCGCGCCCGGAAATCTGGGTCACGGCGGCGGCGGTGGAGAAGCCGGCGTGGAAGATGAACTGCTGAATTTCCTGCTCGGAAAGTTGCGCGTCGGCGGCGATCAGGCCTCGCTCGATGGCTTTTTGGCGCACCGCATCGGTATCGATGCCTTTGCCGTCGTCGGACAGGGTGATGACCACCTCGCCCCCTTCACGACCCAGTTCCAGGTTGATGCGGCCGGTGCCGTCCTTGCCGGCAGACTGACGGCCTTCGCGGGTTTCGATGCCGTGGTCCACGGCATTACGCAGCATATGCTCCAGCGGGGCGACCACTCGCTCCATCAGGGAGCGGTCCAGTTCGCCTTCCGGGTTGAGCACATCGAAGTCCACGCGCTTGTCCACTTCGCCGGAAATCTGCCGAACGATACGACGCAGGCGCGGCACCAGGCGGCTGAAGGGCACCATGCGGGTGCGCATCAGTTTTTCCTGCAGCTCGGTGTTGATGCGTGCCTGCTGCAGCAGCAGGGTTTCGGTGTCCTTGTTGCGATCCAGCAGGGTGTTCTTCAAATCCAGCAAGTCCGAGGCGGACTCGGACAGCTGCTTGGTGATCTGGTGCAGCTCGGAGTACTGGTCCATTTCCAGCGGATCGAAGTCCTCGTCGTATTCGCCCAGATCCACGCCCTTCTGGTAGTTGGACATGATCTGCGCTTCGGTTTCCGAATCCAGCCGGCGTAGCTGTTCGTAAAGGCGCTGCACCGTGTTGCCCATCTCTTCCACGTTGAAGGCGAACTCGGTGATGCCCTGCTCCACCCGGCCACGGTTGATGGAGGTCTCCCCTGCCAGGTTGACCAGAGCCTCCAGCACATCTGCGCCAACCCGTACCATTTCCTGCGGTTGCGCCTGGTTCTGGCGCTGGCGCCGGTCGTCTTTCTGCGGCTGCTGTGGCGCCGGCTGCTTGTCGGTGGCTGCCGGTAAGGTGCTGGCCGGTGCTGCGGCATCCGGAGTCTCTGCGACCGGAGCGCGGGTTTGTGCGGCCGCAGCGACGGACTCCATGCCCCGATTGATCTGGTCGTGCCAATCCAGCATGGGCTGGAAGTCGCTCTGGGCGGGCGTCTGGCGACGGCTTTCCAGGTCCAGCAAATAGGTTTCGAAATCGTGGCTGATGTCGCCCAGCTGTTTGAGGCCGGCCAGCCGTGCGCCTCCTTTCAGGGTGTGCAGCGCCCGTTTCAGATCGTCGATAAAGTCGGTGCTTTCCGGATGATCTTTCCAGGAGGTCAGGCAGGCATCGATGATGTCCGACAGTTCTTCGGACTCTTCCAGGAAAATTTCCAGAATTTCCGGGTCGCTGTCCGATTGCCATACGTCATCGGCGGCAGACGTTACTGGTGCCGGTGTGTCGTCATCGCTCACCGACGCGGTGGTTTCTTGGATGGCGGGTTGAGCGGCAGGCGTCGCCGCCATGGCGGGCAGGGTGAAGCCTGCCGGATCGGCCACATAACCATGGATGGCAGTGATCAGTACGTCGCCACTGGGCAATGGCCGGTTGGCTTTCAGGGCTTCTACCATTTCCGCCAGCTGGTCGTGGCAGCGGTGGAGCAGATCAAACAAGGCGGGCTCAATGGCCAGCTGGCTCTGGGCCAGGCCTTCGTACAGGGTTTCCAGTTCGTGGCCCAGGTCACCCAGTTCCGGCACTTCGGCCATGCGGGCACCACCCTTTAGGGTGTGCAGATCCCGTTGCAGGGATTGCAGCTCAATCAGATTGTCCTGTTGGCTGATCCACAATTCCAGGCTGTTGCCGGCGGATTCGAGAATTTCATCCGCTTCTTCCAGGAAAATGTCCACCAGCTCCGGGTCACGCTCCGGTTGAGGGGGCGCATCGGTGGGCTCGGGCGCGTCCTCAACCGCAACGGGCGCGGGGGCGTCTGTGGCATCGGTGAGGGGGGCACTCGAGCGGTCGTCAAATCCGCCAGTGTCGGCGGGCTGCGTGTTGGCATCGTCGACGCTGGTGGTGATCGGGCCGGGGGCTTCGCCACGAATGAACGCCTGAATGGCGGCCACCAGTGCCGGTGCATCGGCCGGAGTGGTGTTGGCCTGCAGGTTTTCGATCATCACTGCCAGGCTGTCATGGCACTGATGCAGCAGCTGGAACAGGGCAGCATCAGACTCCAGTTGCCCGGCGTTATAGCCTTCGTAGAGGTTTTCCAGTTCGTGGGCCAGATCGCCTACCGGGGCAACACCGGCCATGCGGGCGCCGCCCTTCAGGGTGTGCAGATCGCGCTGCAGGCTGCTCACATTACTGCTGTCGCCGGCTTCCCACTGGTCAAGAATGTGGCTGGCAGACTCGAGAATTTCTTCGGCCTCTTCCAGGAACAGTTCGACCAGCTCCGGGTCCAGGTGGGCTTCGTAGCGGCTGCTGTCTGCCGTGTCGTCAGGTTGCTCCGTAGCGGCGGCTGTATTGCTCTGCTCAGTGTCGCCGCTGTCGATGGGCAGTCCGCCGCCGGGGCCGCCGTCCGGGCCGTCGCTTTCGGCCAGCTCGCGCAGGGCATCCACCAGTCCCAGTTCCGGGCGTACGGTCTGGCCAGCAGCCAGGCAGTCCATCATGTTCATCAGCGCGTCCTGACCTTCGCCGGCCAGGGCAAAAAGACGTTCGCTGTACGGCAGCCGGCCGTTTTCCACCGCGCTGTAGCAGCCTGCCAGGGCCGCGGCCAGGTCATGAATTTCGCTGAGACCGGCGGTGGTGGCGCTGTTGGACAGCAGCTCCAGTTCGTCGCGCAGACGTACCAGTTCATCGGTGTGCGCGGGGTGTTGGGCCCACTGGCTGAGCAGTTGCTCTGCATCCACGATCAGGTCCATGCCTTCGGACAGGAACACGGAAAGGATGTGCGGGTCCGGGCCGGCGCTGCCGGTGTCCTGCAACTGATCGCGTTGTTGATTCAGTGACTGGATCAGGGCGTCGGCGCCGGGCAGATGGGCCGGCGGGGTCGGGTCCATCTGCTCCAGGCTGGTGAGAATCAGGTCGTGGCTCTGAGCCAGCAGGTCCACCTGTTGCTGGCTGGCGCGGCGGTTGCTGCTGATCAGGTCCCGGGCCAGTTTTTCGGCCGGCTCGGCCACTTCGGCCACGGCTTCGATTTCAGCCATGCGCGCACTGCCCTTTAGGGTATGCAGGGCGCGATGCACGCTGTCATCGACCTGATGCTCGGACAGGTCCGGGTCGTTGCTGGCCAGCCATTGAGCGATCAGGGCGAGATTGCGGCGGGCCTCGCTGGAAAAGATTTCCAGCAGGACGGGGTCCGGCCCGTCTTCTCGGCTGTCATCGTCAGGGGCATCGTCGCTCATGTCGGGAATATCGGACAGGCTCTCAGCGGCGCTCTTGCTGGTGCTGGTTTCGTAGTCCGGTTCCTGCTCGGGCAGATCCAGGGTGATGCTGTCGTCGATGTCGGTGAGGTCGTTGTCTACGGACAGCAGCTGGATGTCATCGCTGCTGTCACCTTCGTCCCATGGGTCCAGGGTGTCTTCACTGGCGGCGGCGTCAAACGCGGCCAGGTCTTCCGCAGACAGGCTGTTGTCGGCGGAGGTGGCGTCTGCGTTTTCAGCGGACGGCAGCTCGGTGAGCTCCAGGCTGTCGCTGTCGGGGTCGCCCTGTTCGTCTGCTTCCAGCGCGATGGTGTCCTGGGCATCCAGGCTGATATCAGCGCTAGGGTCTGTCGCGTCGCCGTCGACGCTTTCTGCGGCTTCTTCGCTTGTGCTGTCGGCAGCGCCGACAACAGGGACTTCGTCGATCTGGCCGCCGGCGGCCAGGGTATCGGCGGCATCGGCCAGGGGTTGTACATCAAACGGGTCCGGCTGGCGCAGGGTAAAGGCATCAACCAGGGCCGGCACGCGATTACGGACTTCCTGCACCAGGGCGATCAGCACGGCGGTGGGCACAATGGTGCGATCGATGACCCGGTTCAGCATGTTTTCCACGGACCAGCCCAGTTCGCCCACGGTGCTGGCACCGACCATGCGACCGGAGCCTTTCAGGGTGTGGAAGGCGCGGCGGAATTCCACCAGGGACTCTTCGTCGCTGGTGTTGGCGGCCCAGCGCGGGAAGTATTCGTCCAGGGCGTCCAGTACTTCGCCCACTTCTTCCTGGAAGATCTCGATGATTTCGTCATCGATCAGGTTGTCGTCATCGTCTTCCGGGGAGGCGTCGGCGCTGACGACGACGTGGCCTTCAGGCTCTGCCGGTGCGGTGATTTCCAGCGTGGGGTCGAGCAGCTCGTCATCATTGCTGCTGTCGAAATCCGGCGCGTCGTCGTCACTGGCCAGCGGCTGCAGTTCCAGGGTGGCGTCTTCTTCCGGCTCGGCGTTGTCGGTTTCGTCGTCGGGCAGCTCGCTGTTGGCAGAGAAGCCGGACCAGGCATCCACATCGTGCTCGGCAACGGCGCTGGTGTCGGCGTCGTCGTGCGGGGTGTCCAGTTCCGCTTGTTCCAGTTCAATGCGTTCTACATCGATAGCGTTATCGGTGAAGTCCTGCTCTTCTTCCAGCGGGTAGCCGAGTGCTTCCACACTGGCTCGCGCCAGCTGCAGAATATCGTCGGTGGTGGCCGGATCGTCGCTGAGACGTTCCAGGTAATATTCCACCGAGGTGATGGCGTCGGCCAGGGTGTCCATGCTGCGCCAGTCCGGTTTGGGCTGGTCCGCTTGCAGCAGCTTTTCTTCGATGAACTGGACGCACTGGCGCAAAATCAGCGCGGGCTTGCTCAGCTGGATCACATCCAGGCCACCGCGGACCGCATTGAGGCGCTCCGGTACCACTTGCAGCGGATCGGTATTCCACTGCGAGGCAATGAATTCCACGATGCCGTCTTTGGCTTCTTCCAGCCCGGCGCGGCATTCGCGCAGCACCGCGTCCATGGCCTGGCCCACATGGCTGGGCATGTCATCGCCCTGGCCGTTGTAGCTTCGTGCATTGCGCTGGTCGCCACTGATGCCGGCCAGGGTCGCTTCCACGTAGAGCAGGGCCCCGGCGATATCCATCAGGCTTTCGCGTTCGGCGGGTGCGTTGCCGGCGACGATATCTTCCATGGCGTGGAGTTGTTCTTCCACCAGTGCCCGGGGCTGGCCCAGGCCCAGTACGGCCACGGTGTCGGCCACCTGCTTCAGGGTCAGGGTGAGCGGTTGCAGCTTGCTGGTATCGGTGTCACCACTGTGAACAAAGCTTTCCAGGGCGTCTTTGACGGTGGTCAGTTCTTCAGAAAGCGCCTGCACCACGGAGTTCATGGCCTGGGCATCCGGGCCGGTCATCCGTTGTCGTTCTTCGTTGACCAGATCATCGGAGGGCAGCGCGTCATCCAGCCGGAAACGGGCTTTTATGTCGCGGATACGCGGGCTGTCCACATCGGCCTTGGCCACGTAGTAGAGCAGGTTCTTGAGCAGTTCTGTGGGGGCGGGACGGTTCAGGCTGGCCGCGCCCTCCACGGCCAGTTCCCGCAGGTTGCGGTCCACGTGACCGAGCATCAGTTTCACTGAGGTGCCAAGGATGATGGCGTCTTCAGAGAGGCCCTCCACCAGCGCATTGCTGATGGACCACAGCGGTGCCCGTGGCGCATCGCCGGTGATCTGTTCCAGTTTGGTGAAGACCTTGGCCATGTAGCCCAGGTTTTCGCCCATGTTGTCGTTGCGCAGCACGCCGAGCAGGGCGATCTGGAACATCTGACGAACTTTTTTCGCCAGCAGGATAAAGCGCGGGTCGTTGAGCAGGTCGTCAGGAATCTGGCCCTGGCCGGTGGCGTCGGTGAGGTCCGGTTTGAACAGGGAGGTTTCCGACAACAGGGATTCACCGCGGGCGGCACGCAGGTCGTTGAGCAGCGGCAGCAGTACCACGGGCAGATCACGGCGGTTGCTGGCGACCCGGTCCAGGTACGGCGGCAATTGCAGGATCGCCCGCATCAGGGTTTCCTGGCTGTCGGTCACATTGCCCACGTTGCCCTCGAGCAGTGCCTGCGCCAGTTTTTCCATTTCCTCGGCGAGCAGCGCCGCACCGTAGAACTCCACCATCTGCAAGGTGCCGTACACCTGGTGCAGGTGGGTCTGGCAGAAACGCATACGGGTAGCGTCGTCCGGGTTGTCCACGAACGATTCCAGTGCCTGTTGCGCCTGGTTCAGGGTTTCCTGGATTTCCCCGCGAACCCAGTCCAGAGCCAGATAGTCGTGACGGTCACTCATGACGTCTCCTGTCATACTCAAACCTGCCGTCACTGCGGGCAGGTTTCTGTAATACGCAGCACGTAACATGCAGCACGCCTCATGCAGGTCATTCCTGTATGGGTGCCGCCCCAAGCGTTTTTCTTTTTCGTGCGCTGCGTGTTGCGTGCAGCTTGTTGTTTTATGTCTTATCTACAGCGCCGGAATGCCAACGTATCAGCAAAATGAATGCGTTCCAGATCCGGATGTTGCCAATCGGTCACTTCCCCGGGCCCGAGTACCAGGATGCCTCCCGGTGCGAGCCGTTCCGCCAGCCGGTTCACAATCTGGCGTTTACGCCAGCGGCGGAAGTAAATCAGCATGTTCTGACAAAAAATCAGGTCCATGTTGTTCATCGGTGCCGTGCTGAGGTCCAGCACGTTGAGCCGCGCGAAGCAGATGCGTTCGCGCAGTGCTCCGGTGATCGTTACGGTTTGCCCGTTCCCCGTGGGCTCGAAATACTTGTCCCGCAACAGTGGATCGACCTGCAATACCCGGCGCGCGGCGTATTCGCCTTTGCGGGCCTTGGCCAGGGTGGGCAGGCTGATATCGGTGGCGGTGATGCCGTAGAACAGCTTTCGCTCGCTGGCGGAAAACTGTTCGTTGATCATCATGGCGAGGGAATAAGCTTCCTCGCCGGTGGAGCACCCCACGCTCCACACATCCAGGCTGGCACCATCCGGCTGTTCGGCCATGAAGCGCTGGGTGAACTCTTCCACCAGTGCGTAGGAGCCGGGATGCCGGAAGAAGCTGGTTTCCTGAACGGTGAGACGGTCCACCAGCACCGACCATTCCATGGCCCGCGACTGGGTTGAGCCCACCATCAGGTGTTCGTAATAGGTGTCGTAGTCCTCGATGCCCAGCTCGCGCATGCGAATGTTCAAGCTGGTTTCGAGGAAGGTCTTGCGTTCGTTGGACAGCGTCATGCCGGTGCGGTCTTCAAGCAGCGCCTGCCATAGCTGGAACTGCTCCGCATCCATGGCGGGCGTGCTTTTGATCGACCAGCGATCTGTCACTGCAGCACCCATGGCACGTCTCCCGAGACCGGCTCAGGCCGGATCAGGAGTGCTCCGGCAGGCGGAAGCCGGCAACGGAGTTACGCATTTCCTGGGCCATCTCGGCCAGGTTACCAATAGACCGTGCTGTCGCAGTGGTACCGGCAGAGGTCTGTGAGGTAATTTCCTGGATCACGTTCATGGTGTTGGAAATGTGACCCGCGGAGGCTGCCTGCTGGCGCGCCGCGTTGGAGATGTTCTGGATCAGGTCCGCCAGGGTCTTGGATACGTTCTCGATTTCTTCCAGTGCCACACCCGCGTCCTGTGCCAGGCGTGCCCCTTTCACTACCTCGGCAGTGGTGGCTTCCATGGAGATAACCGCTTCGTTGGTATCGGTCTGAATGGTTTTTACCAGGGTTTCAATCTGCTTGGTTGCCGCCGCGGAACGTTCCGCCAGGCGTTGTACCTCATCCGCAACCACCGCGAAGCCCCGGCCGGCTTCGCCGGCCATGGACGCCTGAATGGCGGCGTTCAAGGCGAGGATGTTGGTCTGGTCGGCGATGTCGTTAATCAGGGATACGATGTCACCAATTTCCTGGGAGGATTCACCCAGACGCTTGATCCGTTTGGAGGTTTCCTGGATCTGTTCGCGAATGGTGTCCATGCCGTGGATGGTGGCCTGTACCACTTCGGCGCCCTTGTTGGCGATGGCTACCGCCCGTTCCGCTACCGCTGCCGATTCGGCGGCGTTGGCGGATACCTGGTCAATGGAGACCGCCATTTCGTTTACCGCGGCGGAGGCGCCGGCGATTTCCTGGGCCTGGTGCTCGGACGCTTCGGCCAGATGCATCGCCGTGGACTGGGTCTCCTGGGCCGCCGAGGCCACCTGTACCGCTGAGTTGTTGATCGTCTGTACCAGGCTGCGCAGCTGG
>NZ_LWEZ01001979.1:0-684 GCF_001634945.1 Alcanivorax sp. HI0044 | reverse complement strand
AACGAAAAAACGCGCACGCAAATACAGACCGAGTTCGACAAGGAACGGCTGGCCATCGAAAACAGCCGCCGTCAGGCCCGCGATGAAGATCCCCTTGAGAGCATCAAGGAGCTGCGCACCCTGGAAGAACAGCGGGCGCTGGATCCGGAAAGCCATGATGAAGCCATGGACGAAGACCCCTACGTTCGCGAAACTGGTGAAATTCTGGTGGATTACATGGATTTGCTGCGGGAAAACCAGGTTGCCCGCAAAGGCTGATTTCAGCCAACGCACAGACCATGGAAATAAAAACCGGCTTTATAGCCGGTTTTTTTGTGGCGCGCCTTGGCCACATCGCGATGCTAACAGCGTACTCGTCAGGCCAGTGCCTTAAAGCCCCATCGTGCCGGGTTATCGCCCAGTCCAGCTTTCAGGGTGCGCCTGCCCAGCTGGTGATTAAAGCCTTCCAGTGCCCGCTTGGCCGGGTCCGGCAACAAGCGCAAGCCGAAACTGGCTGTGGTGATCGCCGTCTTCACCACCCTGACGGCGGCAGAGGCAGGAATGGTGCTGTGAATATTCAGATCATCTGCCACCTGGTCACCGATCAGGTAGCGACTGAACGCCAGCAGTACATCATAGGAAAGATTAAAGGGCGGCTTGCCGGACATGTCCTTGAGCAAGGCCTTGGCCAGGGATTCACTGTCC
>NZ_LWEZ01001978.1:0-562 GCF_001634945.1 Alcanivorax sp. HI0044 | reverse complement strand
ACAGCGAGGGCACCATGTACTCGGGCAACGCCTCAGCGAGAGACTGTCGCCAACCGTCACGGTTATCGCTATCGGCGCTCACATACGCCACCAACTGGTCACCGGCGTCACTGTGATGAGCAACCACAACCGCATCATTCACCTCAGGCAATTGCTTTAGCTGTTGTTCGATTTCACCCAGCTCGATACGCAAGCCCCGGATCTTCACCTGATGATCGAGGCGGCCCAGATAATCAATGGTGCCATCGCCCCGTTGCCGCACCTGATCGCCGGTGCGGTACAGGCGGCTGCCCGGCTCACCGAAAGGATTGGGCAGAAAACGTTCTGCCGTCAGATCCGGGCGGGCAAAATAGCCCCGTGCCAACCCTGTGCCGGCCAGGTACAACTCACCGGGGACACCACGGGGGACCGGGTTGAGGTCCGTATCCAGCACATGCAGCTGAATATTGCTGATCGGTACACCGATGGGCACGGTGTGGCCGCCTTCCGGCTTTTCCTTTTCTTCTCTCTCCAGGGAACGGCACTGCCAGAAACTCACATCAATGGCGGCTTCGGTGGGGCC
>NZ_LWEZ01001977.1:0-1163 GCF_001634945.1 Alcanivorax sp. HI0044 | reverse complement strand
CGGCAACGCGCGATCAGCCTGCATCAAGGAGGAAGCCTTCATGCTTGACTGGATTGCACAGCATCAAAAAATCCTTTCTGTCGTCGCCAGTTTCAGCTCACTGGTTATCTGGATCGTTTACGCACAACTCCTCTATTTGGGTTTTCGCCGGCAACGCAGCCCGCGCCTGATCATTAACCGTGGGCGCAACAAGGACATCAATGCGCTCTGCCTGATCAGCAACATGAGCGCCGAATCCGTTTTCGTGCAATACATCATCGCCGAACTTCATACCTCCCAGGGCACCATCACCATGGACGTGACGGATTTCGAGCAGGAGTACAACAAGGGCGACGAAAACCCGGAGAGACACAATCCCGCTTCAGGCGCAGTGAATGTGTCGGAGAACACGCGCCAGGGCCCCATTAAACCGGGAGGCTTCTCCCATATCGGCACCTTCAAGGAATTGGTTGAGCGCATCGCCCGCTGTGAGGGCATCAAGATGGACGGGCACATGCCCAAAGGTGATCTGGAGTTCACCCACCTGACCCTGCGGCTCATCGGCATCTACGGCCCCGAGAACAAACCCATCGGCGCCGAACGCGGCTTCGATCTGGCCTACAACGCCAGTGAATTCTCTCTCAGCCCCGCCTCCTGGGACACCAAACAGCTCACCTCCATGAGGCAGCGCCACAAGCTCAAGAAGATTGTGGAACAGCTCAACGCCTCAAACATCACGTCGTCATCGCCTTTTCAGGAGGCGGGAATGCGGTAAAGGAAGCGCAGACGAGCTAGCAGGCCAAGCCGCACTCAACGAAGCAAAGGGCGGGAGATTCGGCCAGGCAGCGATACGGTGCAGACCTGCCTGACCATCAGTGGCGACCCTGGCGCCGCCACAGGTGGAGTTATGAATCGGCCTTGTTCTGCTGGGCCGCTTCCAGTGCCACGATTTTTGCGTGCATGGTGCGCATCAGGTCCAGCATTTCCTGGCGCTCATCGTGGGCAACCAGATTGTTGGCTTCCCGCTCGGCGCGCTGCTCGCTTTCGTGTACTTCCTGAGTCGCGCTCACAATGATGGCAATAAACAGGTTCAGCACCATAAAGCTGGAAATCAAAATAAAGGGCACAAAGAAGATCCAGGCCATGGGGTACACCTCCATCACCGGCCGGGCGATCCCCATGGA
>NZ_LWEZ01001976.1:0-775 GCF_001634945.1 Alcanivorax sp. HI0044 | reverse complement strand
CCATTCTGCTATGGGGGCGGCGCAGCGCCCACACATTTACCCGGTAAGCTGCCCCATTGCGGCACACATGTGCCACAATTCGACAGCTTACCTTTTGACCCGTCGCTGGTATGATTCGCGATTGGATCGAGACACATATAAAAATACAGCCGATGGGATCAATAGCGGCTTGAGGAGAGCAACATGGCCAAAATTCTTGTGGTGGACGATTCCCCGACCCAGCTGACCAATCTGGTAAAGATTGTCCAGGGTCAGGGCCATGATGTCGTTACTGCCACCAACGGCATGGAAGGGATAGAAAAAGCCCGTCATGAGCAGCCCGATCTGATCCTGATGGATGTGGTCATGCCGGAACTGAACGGCTTCCAGGCCACCCGCAAGATCACCCGTGACCCGGCCACCGAAAGCATTCCGGTGATTCTGGTGACGACCAAGGACCAGGAAACCGACAAGGTCTGGGGCGAACGCCAGGGTGCCTTCGGCTATGTGGTCAAACCGCCGGTGGAAGCGGAACTGGTCGCCAAGATCAATGAAGCGCTGGGCTGAGTCGCCGTCCGCGGCCCGTCACGCGCGATAACCGAGCATTCATGACCTGCGCCACAGCCACAGCCGCTTTTACAAGTCAATCTATCAACGACCGGATTCATTCCCTATGATTCCGGTCGTTTTGTATTTGAAGAACGCTTGCCGGCAATACGCTCGCAGGCCGCACGCCGTCAGGACATATCATGCGTAGTATCGAACAGATTATTGCCGAAGAAATCGGTTGCCAGGA
>NZ_LWEZ01001975.1:0-614 GCF_001634945.1 Alcanivorax sp. HI0044 | reverse complement strand
CCGACCATATCCGTTCCGCCAGCTTCCTGATCTGTGACGGGGTGATACCGTCCAATGAAGGCCGTGGCTATGTGCTGCGCCGCATCATCCGTCGCGCCCTGCGCCACGGTCATAAGCTGGGCCAGGACAAGCCGTTCTTCTCCACCTTGGTGACCGCGCTGGTCGAGCAGATGGGTGAAGCCTATCCGGAGCTGGGCCGCGAACAGGCCCGCATCGAAAAAGCCTTGCTGGCGGAAGAAGAGCAGTTTGGCCGCACCCTGGCCGCCGGCATGAAGGTGCTGGAAGCGGCCATAGCCGAGCTGGATGGCAAGGAACTGCCCGGCGAGGTGCTGTTCAATCTTTATGACACCCATGGTTTCCCACCGGATCTCACCGCCGATGTGGCCCGTGAGCGGGAATTGACGGTGGACATGGACGGCTTTGAAAACGCCATGGAAGCCCAGCGTGAGCGGGCTCGTGGTGCCGGCAGCTTTGCCAATGATTACAGCGACCGACTCAATATCGAGGTGGTGACCGCGTTTTCCGGTTACGAAAAACTGGCGGACGACGACAAGATCGTCGGCCTGTTCAAGGACGGCGAAGCGGTTGATGCCCTGCAGGCGGGCGAAGAAGGC
>NZ_LWEZ01001974.1:0-754 GCF_001634945.1 Alcanivorax sp. HI0044 | reverse complement strand
CGACATGATCTGAGCTACGCGGGCATAGGCGCTCAAATAATGGGCAACGGGATATACCTTTCATCCCGAAAGGCAACAGGGTGTTACTATCCAATCATTTACAGCTTGGCAGAACGCTCATTATCCCAATTTAAGAGCGCTCAAACCTGTGTATCGCTGAACAATCGAGCGGCCACAAGAGTACTTGAAAGAATGAATGCAGGCACAAGTTCAACTCGATATGCCCTGAGACTTTTTTTCCCATCCTGACGCCAAGACGAAATGTTTATACCTACATCGCAATTCACTTTTCTTCAAACCATAAGACGCCAGCATAAAAAAATTGCTTGCGAATTCAGGCGCGCATACAAAGAAAGCCAGTACATACAAGAAATCGTGAATGCCGGAATGGGAATTGATACACATCTAAAAAATTGGGTCTTCGAGAACGGACTACGCGAAGATCAAGCCGGCTACAATGTTCGCCAAGGGGATCATACGGCCTTAGTAATCTATAAAAAAGGGGAAACTATAACCGAAATAGAAGCGATGAATCTTTTACCTTTAACAACGTCTCTACTTGATAAAGTTCCCGGGGTTTTTTTTGCTGCAATATCAGTCCTTGGGCCTAATGCAACTCTGAAAGAGCACACGCACACCAGGCAGCATTATGTCTACCATCTCTTACTGGAGGACCTAATTAACGGTTGCTGCGAGATGCAATGTAACGGTCATAAGAAAGAGTTACGTAATGCAGGAGACGAGATAATGTTTG
>NZ_LWEZ01001973.1:0-856 GCF_001634945.1 Alcanivorax sp. HI0044 | reverse complement strand
TCAGGCGCCAATCCAGGCCATACTTAAGCGACTCTGAACGCACCAGCTCATCATAGGGGGAAATATCCCGACCTGGTTCTACCCGGTAGGCCTCATGGGTGGCGATGGTTTTCTTTTCCTTGAAATACCGGTTGTAGGTCACGTTATAGAACAGCCCCCGATAACCACGCTTTATATAGCTATTGAGCTGCTCACGTAAGGCTTGCTGGGACTCTCGGGTAACCCAGGCGATCTGTTTGGCCGGTTCGAACTGGAACAATACAGCGATGTCATCCCGGTAGGTGGATTCCATGGCAGCCAGATGGCTATCGGCCATGGTCAGGTCGTAATCACCGTTGGCCACGCCATCAATCAACATTTCCGTACTGGCGTTCTCCACTTCCAGAATCTCGAACGTGCCCCCCGCCTTTTGCAACGCTTTGAGCGTGTCGTAATAGGCCGTTTCCGGGTTCACTGCCACCGTGCGCCCGGCCAGTCCTTCCACCGTATCCAGCGAGCTCTCGCCGGCTTCACCAATAAGCTGCTCATTCACTTCCAGATAACGTTCACTGAAGGACCAGCCTGCGCTCTGACGCTCTGGCGTGACGGTCATGGAGGCGGCGATAACATCGCCTTCCCCCGCCTCCAGCGCCGCAAACATGGAGGACGGCGTATCGTGCACAATAACCCGCACACGCAAACGATGCTGCTTGGCAAAGTCCTTGATCAGGTCGTAATCAAACCCCATCAATTCACCGCGCCACATAAAATAGCTGGCCGGGTTATTGGAGGTGATAACTCGCAACACCCCTTTTTCGCGAATGTCCGCCCAGCCGCGTTCTTCTTCACTGTCCACGGAGGTAATGACCCGCTCACT
>NZ_LWEZ01001972.1:0-855 GCF_001634945.1 Alcanivorax sp. HI0044 | reverse complement strand
ATGTCCTGTTCGCTGAGTTCAGGGTCGCTCAATCTTTCACATTCTGCTGTGTAGCTTATTCGCTATAAAAGGCGTTTTGTATCCATTGGTAAAGGACAGTCTGCTGGTTGTCCGGTTCCATGCCCAGCACATCGAATCGGCAGGGCCGGTGATGATGTTCCGGGTGGCGGGCCAGAAAGTGCTGGGCCGCGCTGATCAGTCGCCGTTGTTTATTCTGATCCACCGAGGCAAGCGCGCCACCATGGCTCTGGTGTTTGCGCCAGCGCACTTCGGTGAAGACCAGAGTGTCCTGATCCAGCAGGATCAGATCAATTTCTCCCTGACGGCAATGGAAGTTGCGCTCCACAACGGTCAGTCCCTGGTCGACCAGCCACTTCGCGGCAAGCTTTTCCGCGTCCCGGCCGGTGTCTTTCTTACTGCGTAGTAGCGGCACGGGGAAGGCTGTTTTGGCCTGTCTCGGTCACTTGTGGCAGCGTTTTTGCCTTGCCGCCCACAAAAACCGCCCAGTTCAGTTCGCGAACAATGCGCTGGTTTTCCATGTGCAGGCGGCCGGTGACACCGGGGAGCTCGCTGGAGGGCAGGGCGTTCAGCAGATACAGCCGCCCTTGCAGCCGGTAGGCATCGATGCCCATGGCAAACAGGCGTTCGTAGCGGCCATGGCCGTCTGGCCATTGCTGGTTGGCGGCGTCATGCAGGGCCTGATTGTCGTCAGTGAGAATCCAGGGCATGTCGACAAAGCGGATGCCGTTAAGATCCTGGTCACGACGTGGGTTGTCTTCACCGCTGTAGATCAGGGCGGTGGAGTAGACCGGCAGGTCTTTGGCGTAGTGGAAGTTCAGTGCGGGTTTCACCTGG
>NZ_LWEZ01001971.1:0-723 GCF_001634945.1 Alcanivorax sp. HI0044 | reverse complement strand
CGCCGTGCCATGGCCATTGAAGAATTGCAGGGCGCGCCCCTGAACTGGCACCCGGTGAGCAGCCTCAAACCCCGTGAAGGTGACACCTTACACCCCCCGACAATTACGTTGTGCATCGGCGCTGGCCGCAAGGACAAACTTCGCCCTGGCGATATTCTGGGTGCGCTGACCGGTGATGCGGGGATTGCCGGCAACAAGGTGGGCAAGATTACCGTCACGGATTATCAAGCCTATGTGGCTATTGATCGTGACAGCGCAGATCTGGCGTTGGAGCGATTATTGAAAGGCAAAATCAAAGGCAAAAACCGGCGCGTTAAAAAGCTGTAACCTTTCCCGAGCTGTGGCCGGAGAGTCTCTCCGGCCACTTCCTCCATGCTTGTCATTTTCCCCCGTCAGTTCACGCAGAGTACGCAAGGTTTTTTCAGAGGCGGCCAGATGTTGGTCGTCGATTCAATGAAACGTGTCTGTATGTCGCCATAACCGTTACCGGGCTTTCTGTTGTTCCCACTGTGAGGGAGGAATCCCGAACCAGCGCGAGAATGCTCTGGAAAATGCGCTCAGGTCGGCATAGCCGAGCAGGTCGGAAAGTTGGGTGACTTGCAGGGTGGAGTCCCGCAAATAACGCAGTGCCATTTTCTGTCGCGTCTCATCCAGCACGGCCTGGAAGGACGTGCCGGAATCACTGAGCCGCCGTTGCAGGGTGCGGCGGCTCAGTGATTCCGG
>NZ_LWEZ01001970.1:0-678 GCF_001634945.1 Alcanivorax sp. HI0044 | reverse complement strand
TTCGATACCGCTCTGGCGCAGTGCGGCAACATCAATATTGCTGGCTGCCTGCGCCGCGCCACGTAGGTAATCCACCTGGGGGTAGGGGCGATCTTGCAAGCCGGTACGACCGCGAGCATCGGCTTCGCAGGAGAGAAGAAAATCCTCCACCCGTTCCGGTCGGCGTATTACGTCCAGCGTTTTCAGCAGCTTCCAGACCGTGGCGGGTTTCAGCTCCAGGGCCCGGTGGCAGTGGGTATGGTATTCCGCCACCAAGGCCGCCAGAGTGGCGGCGTCCTTGGGGACGCGCCAGCGCTTTGATACGGTTTTCGCCAGCCGGGCGCTACGAATTTCATGGGCGATATGCCGGGGCCATTCTTCCTCGGGCGTTTTGCCCTTACCCAGATCATGACAAAGCACAGCGTAACGGGCCGTCAACGGCAGGTTCAGTCGGCTGGCCTGTTCCAGGCACAGCCATTGGTGCACCAGGGTGTCCACTTCCGGGTGGTGGGCTTCCGGTTGGGGAACGCCATCCAATGCGGCCAATTCGGGGAACAGTTTTTCCAGCGCGCCACAGGCATGCAGCACCTGGAAAAAGACCTGGGGATCGCGTTCCATGAGGGCCCGGCTGGTTTCTTTCCAGACTCGTTCCGCCAC
Organism: Alcanivorax sp. HI0044; assembly: GCF_001634945.1. Classification (NCBI taxonomy): domain Bacteria; kingdom Pseudomonadati; phylum Pseudomonadota; class Gammaproteobacteria; order Oceanospirillales; family Alcanivoracaceae; genus Alcanivorax; species Alcanivorax sp. HI0044. The sequence continues at coordinate 42 of NZ_LWEZ01001970.1, read as the reverse complement.
CAGATAATCCAGTTCGCCGCTGTCACTGAGCTGGCGCATCAG
>NZ_LWEZ01001969.1:0-6250 GCF_001634945.1 Alcanivorax sp. HI0044 | reverse complement strand
GCCGCCCCACCGCCTCCGCCGAGTATCCAGCCTGCCACGGCCTGATGGCCGCCCTCGCCGCCACCCTGTTCCGGCGCCCCCGCGTCACCGGCGCCACCATTCCCGCCACCACCGCCATTGCCCAACTGCCGGTGCACCAAATCCAGCCCATTCCCTCCGCCACCGGCATTGGCGGGCGCGCCCCTGGCCATATCGCCCTGGGGGTAGCCCATCGTCGCAGCGGGCAATAGCAGTAAAGGCGTGCCTGCCAGGCCCTCCCCCTTGCTGCCATGATGGCCATAGCCCACCGCCTGATCGTCTATGCTGGGCGTGCTGTAGCGCCAGTCATCCGGCCGCCCCAACGCCCCCTGCAACGACACCGCCGGCGCTCCGCGGAAACCCGTGCCGCGCACCGACAGGCTATGGCCATTAAGATCCAGCTGGCGGCGCACATCCACTGCCAGCACCCCGCCGGTGACGCCATCCCAGGGCAATGCAGCCAAGTCCTGCTCCAGACGCAGGCTGTCGAATTGCGGCACCCGCACCAGCTGCCAGCGCCGGCGACCCTGTTCGTGGTTAGCCGGGGCATTCTCATAATGATGGTGTAGCCCGCCCCCCGGACCCGCGCCGAGAATGCGCACCTGATCGGCGTCCACCCGCTCAATACGCACCCATTCCTGCGCCCACGAGGCAGGCGCATCGGTACGTATCTGGCCGTAAGCGGCGGAGTTGGATGTGTTGATGGGGACGCCCTGAACCTGCATTAACAGGGCAAGATCGCCGGGCTGCAGCACAGCCCGGCCACGGGAATGGGTCAGCGTCAAAGTACGGGTGCCCGGAGGTAACGCCTGGTTGTCCGGACCGGAGAAATAACCATTGATGGTGCTGCCAACCGGCATGATTCCATCACGACCCGGTTCCGCACATAACGCTGCAGCTACCGGATGCGGCAGCAGCAGGCAGCCCAGTATCAGCGCGGCGGATCGAGCCAGTCGGCGGTAGTGTTGTTGCAACGGAACCATCCGGCAATACTGTAGCGTTCCAGGGTAGCTGCCAAGACTTCGTGGGGAATTTTCTCGCTGAGGAACGCCACCAGCGTGCCCGCACGGGGCTCCACCTCAGTGGCCACACGGGTTGCATCCGCCTCCGGCCAGATGCGCAGGCGCCCGCCCCATTCGCTTTGCCAGTTATCGTTGAGATAAAGCACCACGGACAGCAACCGACCGTTGTTGCCATTAAACGCATCCACATGGCGCTGGTAGAAATCCCCTGGCCCGTAAATGGCAAAGTGGGATTCCAGCTCGAACAACCCCATGAACAGCTCGCGATTGACCGCCAGCCGCAGGCTTTCCAACCCTTCAAACAACTGACACTGAGCCAGCGAGTCACCTTTTAGCCAACAGGTGCGGTCGCTGCGAACGCGGGTATCCTTCTGGTGTTCCTGGCGACGGCCAATGCCGGCAAGGCGAAACTCACCATGCTGGTCCTTGTAACACGCCTCCTCGCGCAAGGCCCGCACCAGCGCCGCCGGGAAATACCCGGGCGCCACCGCGAAACCCTGCCGGGCCAGCCCATCAATCAGGCCATCGAGTGGACTGCCGCCTACCCCGCCCAACAGATCCGCATTATCATGCACTGGCCGTGCCCTCTCGTTGTTAGTGCAACGCCCCACTGGCGTCAGAATCAAAGTCGTCCGGCCATAGCAGCCAGCCTTCTTCCTGGCATTCATCCAGCAATTGCGAGGTAGCATCAACGGTTGCCTGCACAAAATAGATGAACTGCTCAAAGCTCACCCCCTTGCGGCCCAGCAACAGGTCACATACCACCAGGCGAGGCAGGGAATCATCATTCACATCCAGAAACAGCTTCACCGACGGGTACGCCATATTCAACCGGCTCAGTTCCGCCTGTACCGCAAACAGGGTCGCCGGGCGCACTTCCAGCTCACTGGTCAGCAGGATGCCGTCTTCCTCCACGAACAGCCGCGCATCCACCACTCCTTCACGGCCCTGTAATTCAGACAGGTGCAGTGCATGACAATGTTCACAGATGTAGTGCTGGATATTGGCTTGCTGCAACCAGCGTTTGACCTGGTCTGCATCCGCGTTGACGACGCCTAACATGACATTCTCCTCAGACCCGCTCTAAACGCGGGTTTCTTGCCGGTCGCGAATCATCTGCCATTCGCCCGGAAAAAGAAATAGCCACCCGGCCACCACTTTGTGTCATTCATCCCCGAATATCTGCTGGGTAAGATGGGGCTTTCGTGCCTGATTGCTTGAAAGGAATACAAGAATGACAACTCCCCACGTGGCCTTCCGCTCCAGTGACAGCCTTCACCAGCGTACCGACGCCTTTATTCAACGCATGAAGGGCGGCGCCAAACGCCCGGAACCCAAGGAAATTGAGGCCATCATGGCCCAGTTTATCGAGGAAGCGCTGGCTGCATTCATTACCCGTGCTGCACAAGCCGCCGACCTGAGCCCCGGCATGTTCAAAGTGGTCAACATGACCTGCAGCACCATCAGCAAGACCACTCACCTGGTGATCGGCCGCAGTGCAAAAAAAATGGACCTGACACAGAACCAGGCCGCCGCCGACTATATGGATCAGGTGCGCCACCCCGCTACCGACGGCGACCACTGGCATGTCGCCTTCCCCATTAGCGAGGCGCTCTGTGCCCAATGCAAGGACGTAACCCGGCTGTGCCAGGAAGGGGAAGAGGACAAGGCCCGTCGCGAACTGACCGCCTACTTGCTCACCCTCACCGATGAAGCCATCGACTGGTACTTCGAAAAGCCCATGGCGTTGCTCGGCTTCGGCCCGGTGCTGCGCAAAGTCGCCAGCGTGGGCGTGGAAACCACCCGCAAGGCCAGCCGCAGCCTGATAAATAACCTGATCCCCAAGCTGGGCCCGGAGCAGCTGCTCGCCTCAGCGCAATATCAGGAGAGCATGCTGCTCCCCTTTCCCCCTCGCACCCGCTAAGACAACCCCCGCTGACGTTGCACTGACATCAAAGTGCAACGTCGCTTTCCTTTATCCGCTACACGGCCTACACACTGCATCTCTTTTGATAACAAATACTTACACTTGCCGACCCCTGTAGGCTAACTTCACCAAGTTTTTACAAAACTACTTATTCAACGGATTGCGCAGCAACTACACAGCTCTCTACTATCAAATTGGTATTACATCACAAAAAAACGAGGAGTGAGCCGTGTCTTTGCGCCATGCCATACTTGTCCTATTACAAGACCAGGAAGCCAGCGGTTACGACCTCGCTCGCGAATTTGCCAACAGTATCGGGCTGGTATGGAACGCCACCCACCAGCAGATCTATCTGGAGCTGGGGAAGCTCAACGACCAGAGCATGGTGAAATATCGCCATATCCCCCAGGACGGCAAACCGGACAAAAAGCTGTACCGGATCACGGATGAAGGACGCGACGAGTTAATTCGCTGGCTTCGCAAGCCAGCCGCACCACCGCGCATCCGCGATGCGTTCATGGTCAAGATTGCCGGCGGCGATCTGTCCGACAGCGCGTCCATACTGCGGGAACTGGACGACCAGGCCGACCTGCGCCGTGAACGGCTGAACACCTTCGAGTCACTGGCCAGCAAACTGGATGACACCAGCCGCGACCGTGACCTGTTTACCTATCTGACCCTGCGCCGGGGCATTCTTGATCAGCAGGCCTGGCTGCACTGGGCCGACGAGGTTCGCAGTGCCCTGAAAAAACGTGAAGAGCAGCCAGTATCGGTGCCCACATCGGTGTAATGACTCACAACGCAACAGACACCCTGCTCCGCCAGCTTGGCTGGCTGGTTCAGGCTCCCGCCCTGTTACCCTGCTCGCCCTTCCACGATGCCGGACATCTGCTGCAACGAGAGCTGCAAGCCGATCCGGCATTACTGCATAACGCCGCCACCCGATTACAGTCCCACCCCGGCCCGCGCCGCCTGGGGCTGATCTTCGAGCAGTGGGTCGCGGCCCTGGTGGATGCCAGCCAGGGCCAGGAGCGCATTACCAGCAACCTGCCTATTCGCGAACAAGGCCGCACCCTGGGGGAACTGGACATGCTGGTGCGTGACCGGCAGAGCGGCGAGCTGTGGCACTGGGAGCTGGCGCTCAAATTCTACCTGGCCACCGCCGAGCAATGGTATGGCCCCAATCGCCACGACACCCTGGCCCGCAAGGCCCATCACCTTTATCAGCAGCAACTACCACGTTCCCGATCGAACGTGGCCCGCGCCCAACTGGCCGAACAAGGCTGGGAGGTGCACGGCCAGGCTCTGCTGACCCGCGGCAGGCTATTCTACCACCGCGCTATCCCTCCCACCGGTGTGAAACCAAACCCCGGGCACGAGCGAGGCTGGTGGCGCACCACCGACGAGCTGGAGGACGGCCCCTGGTCAATCATTGAACGACCGTACTGGCCCACACCGTTTATGTCAGACAAAGGTACCAATTTCGTTGATCGCGCCACCGTGATTGACTATGTTGAAAGCCATTCACGCGCGCTCATGGTCACGGGCCCTCACCATGACCAACCGGGCTTTATTGTTCCTGTCAGCTGGCCAACCCCATGACATTTCAACAACAACCGCCGGCACTGGTGGACAACCAGGGCCGAGTTGCTTTCGGTGTCTTCCCGGAAACCGTGGCAAACATTAACGGTCGTGCGGCGGATTACCGCACCCCGATGGGCAAACCGGCCTCTTCCTTTGCCCGGCATTTTCATTACAAGCAGTTCCAGTATTTCGGCATCATCAGTGATGAGTTGCTGGCCGGTTGCGCCCTTGCCCATACCGGCTACCTGGGCATGGCCTTTTTCTACCTGTTTGAGCCGCAAACCGGCGCCCTGCACGAATACACCTGGCGCTCCCCCCTGGGCAGGGACCTGCGCATGTCCGCGTCACCGCAACAGGGCGAAAGCGTATTCCGGCAAAAAAACGTGGATATCCGTCTGGGCTATGAACAGAACGCTCAGGGAGCATTGAGCAAAAGCCTGTCGATCAAGCTGGATGACCTGGCACTGCAAGCCCATATGGACGAGGGCCCCACATACCAGCCCATGTCCCTGTGCACCCGTACCGGCATTAACGGCTGGGTCTATGCCAACAAGGTAGCCGGCAAAGCCGTCACCGGCTCGTTGCAACGCCAGGGCAAGCACACCGACCTGAGCGACATCGACGCCAATGGCCACCATGATTTTTCCGCCGGTTATATGCGCCGTGAAACATTCTGGAACTGGGCCTGCCTATCTACCCGGGTTGGTGATACCCGGGTCGGGCTCAACCTTTCCTGTGGTGTCAATGAGACAACCTTTTCGGAAAACTGCCTGTGGATTGATGATGTCATGGTCCCCACCGGCGGAGTGATATTTGATTACAACCGTGACGAGCTGATGCAACCCTGGACAATCCGCAGCCTGTGCGGCCGGGTACACCTTCAGTTCACCCCCAACGGAAACCACAAAGAGCGCCTTAACCTGGGGCTTTTTGCCAGCAATTTCAATCAGCTGTTTGGTCACTTCGATGGCGAGCTTCGCCTGGATGACGGGCGCCGCCTGCCAATCGAACGCCACTACGGTTTTGTCGAGGAGCAGTACGCAAAATGGTAGATCAACAACGCGATGCCAACGAGGAGACCCTCCAGCCGTCCGCACCGGAAAAATTCAACGAAAAAATCCGCCGGGGATGCTTCTGGGTAGTGCAATACTGGCGCGAACTGTTCAACTTCAAGTTCGATAAATACATGATCATTCAGGTCATGCCGGGCGTCTACGGCATTGCCCTGACCGCCATCGCCATGGGCCTGCTGTATCTGTGCGTGGAAGCTTTTATGGCATCGACATGGCGCGGGATTTTCTATTTTTTCTTCGCCGCCCCACTCACCTTCCTGTTCGCCGCATCGGTGCTACGCGCCCTGCTGGAATTCTACATGGTGGTATTCAAAATCTCCGAACATGTGGATGAACTGGTAGGACTGCGTGACACGGTGGATCGCCTGTCAGGCATCAGCGACAGCGTTGACGAAATGGTTGCGGTAACCCGCCGCATTCCTTTCTGGCGCGCCCTGTCCGGCGGCGGCGCCCGCCCGGACCGGAAAACACCCAAGGAAAACAATAAGGACGAAAAGAAATAACTCTCCTGTCAGTGGGGCGGGCTTAGCCTGTGCCCCACTGACAAGCACGGAGTACCGTGCACTATTTTTCCTGAGTCGCTTCCAGCGCAGTCAACAACAACCGCTGGAAAATATGCTCACGCA
>NZ_LWEZ01001968.1:0-536 GCF_001634945.1 Alcanivorax sp. HI0044 | reverse complement strand
TGGCAGACGCGGGCCATCAACTATGTCTGGTCCCGTGATGCCGAGCCCGGCGCTCACTGGCCCAACCCGTTTGCCAGCCAGGCAGAGATGGTCGTGGTGCAGGGACCGGGTGGTGCCGGCACCTGGCACCGGTTCTCGCGCAATGTGCAGGCCGATTTCAGGCGTTTTCATGGCATGGAGGTGAACGCAGTGGATGCGGTGGCGATCATGACGGATGGCGATAATACCGGCACGCGGGTAATGAGCTGTTACCGTTTGCCAGTGTTTCGTGCTGCTGCGCAGGATGAACCAGAGTGAAGCAACGGATAAGCGAGGATAAAGAAAGTTGCGGCCATTACCGCGAGCTGTTTATTATTTATTCAATCCGGTGTCTGTGATTAGCCTGTCGTGGCAGGTTAATCAGAGATAACCGGGTAAAGGCGCTGCCATCGTGTTCATACACAGCCACAGGCAATCCACTTTCCTCCGCCGGTCCATGCCGGACGGTGCTCCTGCCTCTCCCCGCTCCTTGTCGCCGACCCTTGTGTCGCAGAATC
>NZ_LWEZ01001967.1:0-2187 GCF_001634945.1 Alcanivorax sp. HI0044 | reverse complement strand
GTGCAGAAAATCACGTTCGCGCATATTCGAGGTAATCTCGAGGATGGCGGTCTCTTTGCGCAGGGTGTCGCGGCTAAGCACGGCCTCTCGCAACAGTCGGCGGTAATTCATGGGTCGCAAGCGCTGCCAAAAAGGACTGAAACGACTGGCACTGGTGTTGATCAGGCCGGCAAACGCGATTTCATGGGGCGCCTGGCAAAGCCACTGCACCGCCATCATCGCCCCCAGCGACAGCGCCACCACATGATAAGGGCCACTGCGTCCTTGGGCGTGCAGTTGTTCGCGGGCATGGGCCACCATGGCCGCAATCCGCGTCGGGCTGCGTTCCTGCCAGAATTCACCGTTACCGGGCAGGTCCAGTGTAATCACCGTGTCCTGTGGCACCGCCGCCTGAAACTGCTCCGGGAACGTCTCCCAATGCCGCTTTTCACGAACCAGGCCTCGCAATAACACCCAGGTTCTCGCCATTTGTTATCTCCTTGGGACAATGACCCGCTTGGTAATACGGGCTAGAATGCCACCGGCTTTCAGGATGGCAAATGGAGTTTCCTCGCGACTATGGCACGTAAAACAGTAAAACGGGTTAAAACAGGTTCTGTGGAGCGACGCTTCTCCATGGCCAAAGCCGGCTTTCTGGCTGGCGCCAAGTACGCTACCGCCAGCGCAGGGACACTGTTCACCGCTAAAGACAAGCGTGATGACCGGCGCAAGGAAATCTTGTCTGCCCGTGCTCAGGAGCTGGTTGAAGAGCTGGGCAGCCTGAAAGGCTCGGTGGTGAAAATTGGCCAGATGATGGCGTTGTTCGGCGAGCACTTCCTGCCAGAAGAGGTCACCACGGCACTGCATACACTGGAAAACCAGACAACGGCACTGGAATGGCCCGCCATCGAGAGACACCTCAAACGCCAGCTCGGTGAAGTTAAACTGGCTGAGCTTGAGATTGAAGAGCAGCCACTGGGGGCCGCTTCGCTGGCGCAGGTCCACAAGGCGGTGCGCAAGTCAGATGGCAAGGAACTGTGTCTGAAGATCCAGTATCCCGGCGTGGCTGACGCGATTGATTCCGACATGCGTGCGCTGGTGCGCCTGTTGAAGTTGAGCCGACTGGTGCCCATGACCGAGCAATTTAATATGTGGCTCGATGAAGTGCGCGAGATGCTCAAGCGTGAAGTGGATTATGATCTTGAAGCCCACACCACCCGCCATTTTCGCGCCGCGTTGGCCGATGACACGCGTTTCGTGGTGCCGGAAATTATTCCGGAATTCTCCACCCACAACATCATGTGCATGACCTTCGAGCGTGGTATTGGCGTCAACGATCCCGCCGTCCTTGAGCTGTCCCAGACCCGCCGCAACTTTATCGGCCGCGCCATCATGGAGCTGTGCTGCCGGGAAGTGTTCGAATGGAACAAGATGCAAACGGACCCGAATTTCGGCAACTACCTGCTGCGTATTGGGGAAACCCCGGAGCAAGACCAGATCGTGCTGCTGGATTTCGGCGCCATCCGTGATTTCGACAACGAAGTGCTTGGCCCGGGCCGGGAAATGATTCGCGCCTCCTTCTACCATGACACTGACCGGCTGATCCGGGCGCTCAACGCCCTGGATTTCCTGGCCCGTAACGCCCCGCGCAAATTGCTCGAGGAGTTCTCCGAACTCTGCTTCGAAGCGGTTGAAGTGTTGCAGGACCCGGACCGTTTCCCGCCCCCGGCCGCCGTGCTCAATGAGAATGGCGAGTACTGCTGGGGCAGGAGCAACCTGCCCAGTCGCATCATGAATCGTGCCGGCCGCAATGCCCTCTCAGTGCATTTCGATGTACCCCCCAAGGAATTTATCTTCCTGGCCCGCAAGCTGCTTGGCGCATACACCTTTTTGCATGTAATCGAGTCGGAGGTCCGTGGCAACACCATCCTTGAGCCTTTCATTCACATGCAAGAAGAGGACGATATCGCCCTTGTTGATCGAAAAACGATCAGTCCGGGCGGGTAATTCCCATGATTACAGGTGCTGACAGGCCAAAACGCTCATTTATCACCCACTTATCGGTGCGATAACCATTTGTCATTTGCCAAGCTGGCACGTGCACAATAAGGTTAGCACCCTGCTCATCGGCCGGTTCACCTGAACCGGCCGTTTTTCGAGGCTTTCAGAGGTTTCGGGTTGCCAATATCCTCCCTCCTGAATAGCCAA
>NZ_LWEZ01001966.1:0-689 GCF_001634945.1 Alcanivorax sp. HI0044 | reverse complement strand
ATCAACCCAAAAGACTCAGCACAACTGAAGTGGGCCTGGAGCTACTTAATCAAGCAGCAGGTAGCCGCTCCGCTTCCCAGCCCCATAGACAACAAAGACCTCCTGGCCTGCATACTCGCCACGCTAGACGATATGTCATACGGCCACCCTGCCGAGAAACAACTATTCCAAGAGAAGATGAAGAAGACCTGGAGCCAGAAGAAGTATCGCGATTCAGGCAAGGCCAAGAAGCAGCATTATATGCCGCTAACCAAGGACACCCGAGACAAGCTCAGTGCTCTTTCTGAGGAATGGAGCATGAAGCCGCACGAAGTCGTTGAGGTGCTCATTCAGGAGGCAAACGAGCAAAAACCAGCCGATGCCAACTAAGACAAAACAGCAGGCATACACACCTCGCCTCGGCGGACATACGGCCGACCACGGACGGTCGGCCCAACCTTCTTTTCGACAACCATAACAAGACCCCAACCCATAAGGGCCAGCTCACACCCGCCACATCAAGCCTTCTTGGCCTTCAAATCATCCAGGTAATCCGCCCACTGCTGCATCATCCCCACACGACCCTCCAGGTGCGAAGTACGGTTATAGGCCCGACCGTTGGCGTCCCTGACGGAGTGAGCAAGCTGGTGCTCGATCCAGTCCACCCGGACGTCCAGGACTTCATCAAGCAGGGTACGGGCAATGGCGCG
>NZ_LWEZ01001965.1:0-1047 GCF_001634945.1 Alcanivorax sp. HI0044 | reverse complement strand
ATACCCCAGCTCTTTTCAAGGTCAGCAACCAGAGAGCGCTCCTCGCTACCTTCTGCATCACGGCGTAACAAATCAATCCCGGACTGAGCCTGGTCAATAGCCTCATCAAGATTGGAAATATAGGTTTTGCTGCCGACCATGACGGTCAACATGTGGAAATCAGCGCGGACTTTCCACAACGCCAGTTCAAAATCTTCGAGTTCCGCATTGCTGATTGACGCAAATCCCTGCATTGGCAGCAACACCATCGCAATGAGACACCCCAGAAGACGCTTTCTCATAGCTACTCCCTAATAATCGCTATTATTGTTGTTACTGGTTATGGCTTTATTTATATCGCCAAGTCCGCTCTCCCCGGACCTGGATCACAAGACAATAGCATAAAAGGTAGCAAAAATAGGAGCCTGCGACTAATAGTTATCGAGCGTTAAGCGCCTGCTGTACCGGCTGCGCCCACCCCTGAGGAAGCTGGGCGAGATAAGGCGCCAGAAGGTCGGGCAGAAACCAACCCAACACCAACAAGACCATCATGGATAAAAGCACTAACACATTGATAAACCAACACAAACCGCCCACCAGCATAACCACGGTGCTAACCGGAGGGTTCGGCGTTCCGAAACGGTTCATCATGCTGCTGCCATCACCAAGATAGAGATAAAGCTGGAATGGCAAATTGACCAACGGCACAAACGCCAGGATGACCCACCAGCCACTTTTTTCCATATCGTGCAAACGGCGCACCAGAAGTCCAATTTGGTAGACCAGCAACGCCAGCGACACCACTGCGACGACGCCCCAACCCACCCACTGCGGCAACAGTTCGGCGGACAACAACAGGAAAAGGGCCATCAGCAAGCCCGACAGCAGCACAGCACCAAACTGGTAGCACGCAAACCGCAGGCGGCCAAGCCGTTGCCGCAGGCTGAGCACGGAGAGAGGCTCATAAACAATCATGCCCTTGCCCTGATAACCAGGCTTGAGTGATTCAGCCCCGTAGCCGTCATTCATTGGTTTATCCCCCGGCCTCACCCTGCACATTGCGCCACT
>NZ_LWEZ01001964.1:0-718 GCF_001634945.1 Alcanivorax sp. HI0044 | reverse complement strand
TGGCAGCCGGACGTGACTCCCGACCTGCGCTTTGATGCCATGGCCAGCGCCTTGCAGGTGCCGGTGATGGAACGTCACACCGCCCGGGGAGATGCGGTGACCAGTGCGCTGATGTACCTGCAGCTGCAGAAATCCACATTAAATTAAGCCGCTGGCGGCTGTGAAAAAGGAAGGAAGAGCTGATGTTCTATGCAGAAAAAATAGCGCTGATAGTGGGCCTCTGCCTGGTTCTGTACGCCTATTTTCGCTACTGGCGCCGGACCGGTGATGGTCAGGGGCTGGTGATGTTCTGGCGACGGACCATGGCACTCAATGTGGTGGAGTTCAAACTGCAACGCGGTGGCATTGCCCTTTTACTGGTAGCCGTGGTGCTACGCTTTGTCCAGGCGCTGCTATAAGCTCAACAGGAGTCGTAACAGGCAGCATGCTCCACGCAACAGGTAAACGCACGATAAGCGATTCCTGATTTGCTTTAACCAACGGGGAGAGGCGGTGTTTTCACTGTGGCAATTGGGTGCGTTGGCGCTGGCTTATGTGTTGGTGTTGTTTGTTATCGCCTGGTGGGGCGATCGGGCTGCCCGACAGGGCCGCAAGACCTTCCACAATGCCTGGGTGTACAGCCTGGGGTTGGGGGTTTATTGCACTTCCTGGACGTTCTACGGCGCGGTTGGTGAAGCGGCCCAGAACGGCTGGAACTACCTGCCTATTTATCTGGGGC
>NZ_LWEZ01001963.1:0-1042 GCF_001634945.1 Alcanivorax sp. HI0044 | reverse complement strand
GCTCCTGGTTTGAGCGAGCACACACGGTGATCACGGTAACCCAGGGGCGTGCACTGGTCAGGGCCGTAATGATGGCCAGCGACTGGTCCATATCCGTTTCGGATATCTCGACCATCACCACATGGGCCGTCGTCGCCTCCAGTAAGCGCAGCACCCGGGTCAAATCGGAACGGCTAACCTGCTCCAGCCGGAACGGCTCTTCCACCACCCTATCCAGCCAGGCTTCGATACCTTCATCGTCAACAACCGAGAGAACAATGTCGTGGTCACTCATAGCATCACCAGCTCAGTCCATGACGGATGGGTTGGGAGCCGCGTCGGCTTTCCGTGGCCATATCCAGCCAGCCCATGCTGCTGGAATGGTAGCCGGCGCCCGGCAACGTCACCGGCGGGGTGGTGGCCTGCTGCGGCGTCACCAGATGCGGTGTCACCACCATCACCAGCTCCTTGTCATCTTTCTGAATTCGCGTGGACCGGAAAAACGCACCCAGCAGCGGGATATTGCCGATGCCCGGCAACCGGGCGCTGCTGTTAATGGTGTTACGGCTAACCAGACCACTGATAATGAAGGTTTCACCCGGGGCCAGTGACACGGTCGTTTCCGCCCGCCGCACACGCAGGCCAGGCACTGCCACACCACCGGTTTCCACGCCGGCGGAGAAATCCAGTTCGGACACTTCCGGCGCCACCTTGAGAATAATCTGGTTCTTGTCGATGACCGTGGGCGTCAGGCTCAGGCCAATGCCGAATTCCTTGAATTCGATCTGCACTCCGTCGGTGGTGCTGCGAGTTGGCACCGGGAATTCGCCACCGGACAGGAAGCTGGCGCTCTGGCCGGACAGACTGGTGAGCGACGGTTCCGCCAAGGTATACGCAAACCCACCGGATTCCAGCGCATTAATGGCCAACACCGAGTTGGGACCGAACCCAAACAGGTTAAAACCCTCTGTTCCCAGCGGAGTAGGCACCGCGCCCGGCACCTGAAAGCCGGAGCCCGGTGCGGCAATGCCCACCGCAGACTGACCACCATTGAATGAATTGC
>NZ_LWEZ01001962.1:0-660 GCF_001634945.1 Alcanivorax sp. HI0044 | reverse complement strand
CAGCCAGGCAGGATCAGGATGGCAACTGGAAAACGCAGTTCTACGCACCGGATGTGACCCTGCAGCTTTCCGCCAACGCACAAATATTGCCTATCGGTCTGTTGGGAATTGTAGAGTTTTCGCTGGCAGATCTGGATATTCCCCTGTCGGTCAATGCTGGTGGTGGCGAAGGGGCTCTGGTGTCAGCGGAGTGTGCCAAAGGGGCTCAGAACACCGTTGAGTTTGCGGTAAACCTGGAAAGGGAAGTGGCGCGTATCGTTACGGGTTCGCTGGATAGTGACGGAAATCTGCAGCCTGCGGCGCTTGATGCCGATGTCGGCGAACTACAACTTCTTTCCGGAATTTTGAAGCTGGGGCCGTTATTGCATCTCAATGCGGAAGTGGATGGTTCTGTTCCTGGAGTGGAAGAAACCGTTGTGCTGGATCCTCGTTATGACCTCTATTGCGACCCCGTAGAGGGTTGTTCAGATCTGTCTCACGAGGAGCTTGGTGATGGCCTGTCCGGTCTGGATCTGGGGATAACGATCAATGAGGCAACATTGCTGGAAACCGGCCAATTTGGCGGTATTCCCCTGGGCTCGCTGCTTAATCCGGTTGTGGATCTGATTGAAGATTTATTGTCCGATGTGGTGGCCAGCCTCGGTGAAGGCCTGATCAATC
>NZ_LWEZ01001961.1:0-769 GCF_001634945.1 Alcanivorax sp. HI0044 | reverse complement strand
GCGCCCATTGATCCGCTGTCATTCCCTGCCCCTGTATTCGGTGTTAATTACATTTCAAAAAAGTGTGCCAACCGTTCCTGCATCATTGGCTCCGCATGGCAGAAGCGGCGGCGCCCTTCACGCTCCACACGGATCAGCCCCGCCTCCGACAGCTCCCGAACATGGTGGGACACTGTCGGTGCGCCAATATTGAGCCGCTGCATAAAATCCCCAAACGCACAGCCGGCAGGCACCTTGGCCAGATCCGCCTGACCATGCTGGCGACAGTGATCCACAATTACCTGGTATATGCGCAACCGATTGGGGTTGGACAGCGCACGAAAGGCTGCAGCAAGCTGCTCCGCCGTCACAGTGTCTTTCTGTGCCAAAACCGGCACCTCCCGGGAAAATAGTTTGACGGTCATAAAACTAACTTATAGTTTGATCCTCATCAAACTATATCGTTGCGGCATTTCTTGTCGCCACTGTTCGTCGCCATCGGAGGAGACACTGTGAACCACGCTGATATTCTCGGCCAGACCCTGGCATTGCCCTGCGGAATCACCCTGCCCAACCGTTTCGGCAAATCGGCCATGAGCGAAGCACTCGGCACCATCGACAACCATGTAACCCCGAAACTGGAACGGCTGTACGGCCGCTGGGCCCAGGGCGGCACCGGCCTGGTGATTACCGGGAATATCATGATCGACCGACGCCACACCGGCGAGCCGAACAACGTGGTCGTGGAGGATGAGCGTGACATGCCATTGCTGAAACGCTGGGCGGAGGC
>NZ_LWEZ01001960.1:0-1036 GCF_001634945.1 Alcanivorax sp. HI0044 | reverse complement strand
GTGGTGCTGTCTTCCGGTGAAGAGATCGACACCAAGACCGTGATCGTGGCCACCGGTGCCAAATGGCGCGAACTGGGTGTGCCCGGTGAGAAGGAAAACATCGGTAATGGTGTGGCTTATTGCCCGCACTGCGATGGGCCTTTCTTCAAGGGCAAGGATGTGGCGGTGATCGGTGGCGGTAACTCCGGCATTGAAGCCGCACTGGACCTGGCCGGTATCGTTAAATCCGTGAACGTGTTCGAGTTCATGCCCGAGCTGAAGGCCGACAAGGTGCTGGTGGACAAGGCGGAAAGTAAAGCCAATGTCACCATCCACAAAAATGTGGCCACCAAACAGATCACGGCCAGCAATGGCAAGGTGGATGCCATTGAGTACGTGGACCGCGAGACAGAGCAAGTGCATACCCTGCCGCTGCACGGTGTGTTCGTTCAGATCGGTCTGGTGCCCAATAGTGATTTTCTGGAGGGTGTGGTCGAGCGTAGCCGGTTTGGTGAAATCGAAATCAACGAGAAATGCCAGACCTCAGAGGAAGGCATTTACGCCGCCGGTGACGTGACCACGGTGCCGTACAAGCAGATTGTTATCAGCATGGGCGAAGGCTCCAAGGCTTCCCTGGCGGCCTTTGAATACCTGATGACCCAGGGCGACCGGCTGGATGCCCTGTACGAAAATGGCAAAGACGAGCAGAAGGAAGCTGCCGTTGCCTGACCCCGCTGGCGCTCACCAGCTGTAAGCCAAAAAGCCACCGCGGATGCGGTGGCTTTTTGGTTTGGGGATAGGCGGTTACTGAGCCTTTGCCAGAAACGGTGGATAGTGTTTTGGGATCGGTATTCTTCACCTCCCCTGTACGGCTCGCACCTCATGCTAAAGATCCCTTATGGAAGGACATGCGCGTGAAAATCGGGATCATCCTTGGCGACCAGCTCAGCCTGCATTTGCCGACGCTGGGAGCATTAGACCCAGACCAGGACAGACTGGTGATGGCCGAACTGCGTGACGAAGCCACTTATGTAAAACATCACCAGCAGAAGATTGT
>NZ_LWEZ01001959.1:0-1182 GCF_001634945.1 Alcanivorax sp. HI0044 | reverse complement strand
AGGGGACACCTTCAAAAGCGCGCCCTCTGTGCCCCGAATGGGGTATAGATTGCGAACCAGACTGAAAGACTGAGTACGCAAGGAGTTTTTCAGAGGTTCCCTAAGGTACGAGTCACGAGGAGCGAGAAGCGAAAACCTGACTGTCCCGGCTTTCGGGTTTTGACTTTCGAAGCTCGCTGCTCGTAACTCGATACTGTCGTGATCGCGCTGCCAGCGACGCTCTTGCGGATCGACGAGCTACTGGTTCGAGTTTCCAAACACCGCGCCGATCAGCGCACTCCCCTGCTGCATGGGGTTCTGGCGAATCCGGGTTTCCTGTTGGCCAATGCGGGTATAGAGCTGGTCCATGCTGTTGTCGATGACGTAACTTTCCAGGTCCAGATTGGGCTTGTTAGTAAGCGGTAACTTATCGTAGGCGCCAAGCAATGTCTGATACTGGTCGTAGAAACCGGTCTTGCGCAGGTTCTCTTCCACAATCGGCTGGAAGCGCTGGCGCAGGCTGTTCTCGGTCTCCCCGCGGAAATACTGGGTCGCCGCCGTATCGCCCCCCTGAATGATCCCCAGGGCATCATCCACACTCATGGCATTGATGGCGTTCTTGAAGACCGGTGCACCGGAGGCCACCGCCTTTTCTGCGCCGCGATTCATGGCCGTTTCCAACTGATCCACGTAGCTGCCAAGGCCAAATTGACGCAACGTATCGGTCACCGGATCCGCGGCCTTGGGCAGCTTCAGGTTCATGGCCCCTTCCTGGGACAGCTGGGCGGCGGCCACATCCGTCCCCTTGATCAGGGCTTCCTTAATGCCGGCGGCCAGTTTCTCATCGGTGTTGTAACCGGCATTCTTGGCCATCTGGTTACCCATGTTGATCCAGGGCATGGCCGATTCCATGTGCTGACAGCCGGCCAGCGCCAGGCCCAGAGCAAGAGGAAGTAGTTTCTTCACGGTGTTCTCCTTGTTGTTGTCGGGCATGCTACTGCATGGGCGGGGGCGGCTAAACACTTCATTGAGTGGAAAGTTTAAAGTTCAAAGTTGAAACGCGGACAAGGCCTTATCGTCGATAAAACGATTTTCACCGCGATCAGGGTATCAGCGGTTGCGCGGGCACGGGCTTTCAGGGCCCAATAACCTGACTCGCGCTTTTCAACGTTAAACTTTCAACTCGCTCCTGCTTTTATGACC
>NZ_LWEZ01001958.1:0-562 GCF_001634945.1 Alcanivorax sp. HI0044 | reverse complement strand
TGCACCAGCTTGTCGTGCTTGGCGTCCTTGCGTTCGGCGAGCATGGCCGGCAGCACAATGGCCAGGGTCTGCGCATGGTCCAGGCCATGCAGGGCAGTGAGTTCATGGCCCAGCATATGGGTGGCCCAGTCCTGGGGAACGCCGGCACCAATCAGACCATTGAGAGCCAGTGTGGCGACCCACATCAGGTTGGCACGCACATCATAATTTTCCGGATCGCTCAGGGCCTGTGGGCCAATCTCGATCAGGGTTTGCAGCAGGCCTTCGGCGAATCGGTCCTGTACCGGTGCATTGGCCGGGTAGGTGAGATATTGCTCGACGATATGCACAAAGGCATCAACCACACCATTTGCCACCTGCCGAGGGGGCAGGGTGAAGCTCTTGGTGGGGTCCAGCACGGAAAATTGCGGGAACACATGCTCGCTGTGGAACGGCAACTTGGCTTGCAGGGACTTGCGTGTGACCACGGCGCCCTTGTTCATTTCCGAGCCGGTGGCGGGCAAGGTCAGTACCGAACCGAAGGGCAGGGCGCGGTGAATATTGGTGCCGCCCTTGAGCAGGA
>NZ_LWEZ01001957.1:0-960 GCF_001634945.1 Alcanivorax sp. HI0044 | reverse complement strand
TTCAAAATGATGATGGGCCTATGCGCTGCTGTCTTTTTGGTTGGCTGTAATCAAGGAAACGACGTCGCTTTCGTCGATTTTCAGTCTCGTGAGATTAGGATGGTTACAGGGGACGGCCGAGTTTCCGTATGCGGGAGGGACAGATCCTCCGACGAACTAAAGTTAGTTTGTACTCCTTGGGCGCAACCAGAAAACAAGCAGGCTCAGTGACTACGCGCCGGGCTTTACTTAAACCTCAAATGCTTTACTAATAGGCTGATTGGCTTAAATTCTATGGTTCTGCACTATTTCAAACGCGGGGGAGAATAATTATGAAGCCTGTTATACCAATGATTTTTGTTGTTTTTGCCTTAGGGGGATGCTTCGGCGACAGCTTGCAAACAGTTAGGCTAGACGATTACTCAGTGATGGTAATAGACCAGACGAAAAGGACTGCCGCCATCTGTACCAAGAAGAGTAGTGCAGCTTTTAGCGGTAAACCAGGGCTTGTCAGTTGTGGCGATTGGTCTCGGATAGATTAGCCTCTTACCGGCCAGCCCCCCATATTACCCCGATAAGCAAAAAGAATAGGCTAAGCACTAACAAGGAAAGAAACCGATGGAGGCAGTCGTATGTTCGGCCCTCGGCTTTTTGGTCGGCGCATTCACTGGGCATCGCCTTGCTATAGGTCGCGACAAACGCAAAGAATTCAACGAGTCTGCTGACACTATCGTTCTCGCTCTCAGTACCCATGGCAGAATCAGTGATGCTAGCATTATTCACTTCGAGCGCAGGGCTAGTTTGTTCACTAGGTGGCGCTTCAACCGTGCTTTGGGCCAGTACCGGCGAATATACAAAGAGGGGTGCGAGCAAGACCCAAAGACAGGTGAAATACTTTTTACGGGTTCTTATAAACAACTTAATACCGCCGCAAATCGCATAAAGCGGGTGTGCAAATGGCGTTAGCTTTTCTTTTTGCAT
>NZ_LWEZ01001956.1:0-615 GCF_001634945.1 Alcanivorax sp. HI0044 | reverse complement strand
GTGCTGGAGCAGATGATCTATATGCCGTCACTCAGTGAGGCGTCGCTGAAAGATGAAGCTGCCATGACGCAGTGGTGCGAGACCCTGGGAAAACGCGTGGATGCTATCACTGACGCCACCCAGGCATTTACGATTACCGCCCAGCGTGATGAAGAGCGAGGCCTGTACTTGCCACGTGTGCAAGTGCTCGCTCACGGTGTACCCCGTGAATATCGTGTTACTCTGGATTTTCTGCAGTCCCCGGACTACCAGAAGATCAAGGCCTTGGGGGAAACCCTGGAAGGCCTGCTGGCAGACGATGCCTACATCCAGCGTGGTGAGTCGCAGCGGCCTATTCGCCACTTTGCCGAAGCCCTGGACTGGCTGATGGTGCAAGCGCGCCGTGGTACCAGTTTCCAGCGTTACAAGGGGCTGGGGGAGATGAACGCGGACCAGCTGTGGGAAACCACCATGGACCCGGAAAGCCGCCGTATGCTGCAGGTGACCATCGAAGACGCCATTGCGGCGGATCAGATCTTCACCTGCCTGATGGGGGATGACGTGGACCCGCGCCGTCAGTTCATCGAGTCTAATGCACTGCAGGTATCGAATCTGGATGTATAAACGCCTGAGGCT
>NZ_LWEZ01001955.1:0-548 GCF_001634945.1 Alcanivorax sp. HI0044 | reverse complement strand
AATTGTCCAGCTTCCAGCTGGAAACCACTTACAGCCTGAGTGCAGAAGTGGCCACGGTTCTCAACGTGTCCCAGGACCATCTGGACCNTTACGCCAGTTTCGCCGATTACCTGGCGGCCAAGCAGCGCGTGTATGACGGTTGCCAGGTGGCAGTCTGGAACCGTGATGACCTGGCTACCCGTCCGCCGGCCACCGTGGCGCGCCAGATCAGTTTTGGTGCCCATCCGGAAGCGGATTACCGGCTGGATAGCGAAAACGGTCAGCTGCTGTGTCGGGGTGAGCGGCTGTTGTCGCTGTCCGAGCTGGCGCTGACCGGCCACCACAATGCCATGAATATTCTCTCGGTACTGGCGATCAGTGATGCGCTGTCCCTGAACCGGGACAAGGCCCTGGCCACCGTAAAAGCCTTCACCGGTCTGCCACACCGTTGTCAGTTGGTTGCGGAAGCCGGTGGCGTGCGCTGGTTCAACGATTCCAAGGCGACCAATGTGGGCGCCACGCTAGCTGCGCTCACCGGCATCGGTGAAAGCATTGAGGGCAAAGTCATT
>NZ_LWEZ01001954.1:0-735 GCF_001634945.1 Alcanivorax sp. HI0044 | reverse complement strand
CGCCGGCAAAAATATGCCCGAAGCTGTTGGGGAAACGGTTAAAGGCGGGCGGTTGAATAACCGCCACCTGTTCGCGCACTTCATTCAATACCTGATAAATATTCAGGCCCGGTTGATACTCCGCGTGGATTCGCATATCGAACAGGGAAAATTCGATTTGCCGCACCATCTGCATAGCACCCTGAAAGTTTTTCGCGGCGAGCATCTTTTCCAGTTTTTCTTTTGGTAGCGGCTCACCGGTTTGGTAATGGCCGGAAATCAGCGCGATGCCTTCCTCGGTCCAGCACCAGTTTTCCAGAAACTGGCTGGGCAGTTCCACCGCATCCCAGGCCACACCATTAATTCCGGAAATACCGGACACATCCTGCTCGGTCAGCATGTGGTGCAGGCCATGGCCAAACTCGTGGAACAGGGTGACCACTTCGTCGTGGGTCAACAGGCCCGGCTTGCCACCGGCTGGCGGTGCAAAGTTACAGGTCAGGTAGGCAACCGGGGTTTGCAGGCTGCCGTCGGGCTGGCGGCGACGAATACGCGCATCGTCCATCCAGGCGCCACCGCGTTTCCCGGTGCGGGCATACATGTCCAGATAGAAAGCCGCTCGGACACTGCCATCATCATCCACCAATTCGTAGAAGCGCACATCATCATGCCAGGTATCCACATCCGTGCGTTGTTTAAACTGAATGCCGAACAATTTTCCGACCACAGAAAACATGCCATTGATCACCGTGTCCG
>NZ_LWEZ01001953.1:0-733 GCF_001634945.1 Alcanivorax sp. HI0044 | reverse complement strand
GCATCTGCGACACCCTGGACCGCCGCCAGCCTGACCTGACTGTGATCATGGATGGCGTGCACAAACCCCATAATATTGCTGCCATTGTGCGTACTTGTGACGCGGTGGGGATTCTTGATGTGCACGCGGTGCTGCCCAAGAACCGGGCCCGCATGGCGGCGGGTACGGCCATGGGCTCGCAGCGTTGGGTACAGGTGCATAAGCGCGATGAAAGCACCGACGTGATCCGTGAATTGCAGGGCCAGGGGGTGCAGGTGCTGGCGGCGCATTTGTCCGATGATGCAATTCCCTACCGGGAGGTGGATTACACCCGGCCAACGGCGCTGTTGTTGGGCACCGAAAAATTCGGCGTCAGCGACGAGGTGGCCAGCGTGGTGGATCAGAATGTGACCATTCCCATGATGGGCATGGTGGAGTCATTCAATGTGAGTGTGGCGGCGGCGATTATTCTTTCCGAAGCCTGTGAGCAGCGCCGGGCGAAAGGGTTTTATGATCAGCCTCGTGTGGACGCCGCTCGCTACCACGAGCTGCTTTTCCGGTGGGGCTATGCCCGTATCGCCCGTTTATGCGACGCCCACGGCGTGCCATACCCTGAGCTGGATGAAGAGGGGCAGGTGAAAGACAGCGCCGCGCTTACGGCGCTGTTGCAGAAGACCCAGACGGAGTCGTAGCGGCGGGTTTGCTTGCCGGCTTGGTGGCGGGGGGAGCAACCGGCCCCAGCGGTGTCGCTGTG
>NZ_LWEZ01001952.1:0-641 GCF_001634945.1 Alcanivorax sp. HI0044 | reverse complement strand
CACGAATCAGGTGCTCAAGGCGGGCCATGTCCAGCGGTGCCTTGCTGCCGTCTTCCATGGTGACAGACATATCCACCTGGTGGGTGGGGGCGGGCAGGTCGCTGCTGTGTTCGGCGGCGCGTTTGGAGGCCTGCTGTTCACGGTACAGTACATAGTCACGGGCGACTTTCTGTTCGCCGTTGCGCATCAGGGCCAGTTCGACCTGGTCCTGGATTTCTTCGATGTGGATGGTGCCACCGGAAGGCATGCGACGCTTGAAGGTGGCGCTGACCTGCTCGGTGAGGCGCGCCACGGTTTCATGGATGCGGGACGATGCAGCGGCGGTGCCGCCTTCCACAGCCAGGAATGCCTTGCTGATGGCGACGGTAATCTTGTCGTCATCGTAGCTCACTACCTTGCCATTACGCTTGATCACGCGCAGCTGGCCGGGGGCGGTGCTGGCAATACTTTGATCCTGGTCGTTGCTGTCGCTGGCAGGGGAGCCGGCGTTCTGTGGGTTTTGGCTCATATCCGTCTGCATGGTGCCCTCTCCGTTGTTTGTGCTTTCGCTGTCTGTTTTGTGTGTTGTGGGCGTGGCAGCTTCACCACGCAAAACGCCACGACCCAGGGCCATGGCGTGTTAAATCGTGTCGTGGGTGGTG
>NZ_LWEZ01001951.1:0-1114 GCF_001634945.1 Alcanivorax sp. HI0044 | reverse complement strand
ATTCACCTGACTGAGTCTGTGCCATCAAGCATTCATATTCTGAATATCGAAGCTCTGCCGTGATAGCCGTTTCAGGTGTAACTTTCTCAGTAAGAATATTGCGACCAATCACCTTATTCCGTGCTTTAGACTTTCCTGTACTAAACCCTCCAACAACTGGCACATAAATTTCACCCTGGCTAACAGAAGAAGAAACCTGATCAAGCTCTTCGCCCCATTTTCTACCCACTTCTTCCATCATTGATGGAGCGGAATCTACTGCCTGAAAAAAATATTCGCCCAACCCTTTAATATAGTTAGCCAACTGTTCTTTTCTTTTAACTTCCATAACCACACCAATCCTCAGCATTCCAAAAAATCAAATAAAAAGAGCACCTTCACTCCTCGCTTACTTCCTTGGCCAGCCAAACTTGCCCTGCGGTAACAAGGATGCCAATAGCTTCTTTCGCCAATTTCTTTGCTTCTTCAGACGAGAACAGGGAATCTTTTCCTGAAAATTCATCTATCAACCCCGGAAGGTCATCAACCATTTCCTGCATCGTGTCTGATGACGCCCACAGATTCCCGGATGGATCCAGCAATCTATACGGCTTTAAAGGGCTAACCTTATCCAAGGTCTTGTTGTACTGGATTCGCCATCCTTGCTCTGAAACTTTGTCACTCCAAAATACTCCAGCATCCGCTGTCGCCGTTCCGAATAAACGCCTTACAGACATAACCACCTCAGGATATCTTATTTAAAAATCTCGCGATCACCCCAGTTCGCCTGGTTTCAATCTCCTCACAACCACAGCGCGGGCATTCATCCACCCATTCGCCTGGTGTCAGTACATCGCTTTTTGGCCTTACGCCCTTCTTCCAGCCGCATCGCGAACAATTCAAGACAAAAGGCTCTGGTCGAATCGGCATAACCCCAATCCTCCTAACAGCATAAAGGCGCTCTGGCCACATGCCAGAGCGCCTTTATTAATTTATCTACTGAACATTAAGAATGATGGACTTGGGACCAAGCAGGTCCGTCTCCCCGTTCACAGACTCCACATAAACCTCGTACTGCTCTTTATCTTCCAGGGACACGCTTATTTTCCTACCTGTCCAGGTCTGGCCCGAGTCG
>NZ_LWEZ01001950.1:0-662 GCF_001634945.1 Alcanivorax sp. HI0044 | reverse complement strand
ACGTGTTCCCGGGGTCCATAATGGTTATGGTCCTTATTAACGGTTTTCGCTACATTGCGGAACAGTCCCTTACCCGATTGACCACGCAGGCCAACAATGAAAAAAACAGCAGAACGAGCAGAGCTGCTCAAGGACATGATTCAGGAAGCCATTGAAGATGGCGCCACCACCGTGGAAGACGTGCACCAGCATATTGCCGGGCTACCGTTTGACGCGCTGGAGAAGCTGGGCCTCTTTGAAGACAAGGCGCCAGCCCTGAAAGAAAAACAGCGCAAGACCATCGGCCTGGTGTACGACACCATTCGCAAGGTGAATCAGGAAGTGGGCGCGCTGATCTCCGAACAGTTTGCGGCACTGGAAGATGCGCGCACCGCAGCTAAAAACATGGACGAAAAAGAAGACTGATCAACGCCAGCTGGACCCCGCCTGAATATACCAGGCGGTCTCCTCCGGCCCCCGGGCAATATCAATCCCCATCGTCATCCCGTACCGGCGAGCGATCAGATAGCGAAACCCGCTACCGTAGCTATTGGCCACTTCGGCGTCTGACAAATCCGAAAGGCTTTCTGCGGCACGTCCACCGCCACCAAAAAAGTTGAACCGCCAGCGAGGGCTGGCTTTCCAGATCGCCTCCACTTCTGCCACCGCGACCGCCTTACCCT
>NZ_LWEZ01001949.1:0-1665 GCF_001634945.1 Alcanivorax sp. HI0044 | reverse complement strand
GATTACGCCCCCCGTGATTGGCCGCATCAGCATCGGCCGCGTGGTGGAGAAGAACGGCAAGCGTCTGCCCGAGAAAGACGATCAGTTCACCATCACCACCCAGATCCAGACCAAGGAAGGCTGGCTGCCCCACCCGCTGGATGACGCCCTGCGCCAGGACACCAAGGGCAACAAGCTCCGCAGCATTCCCGTCACCTTGCCGTTCAACGATCCGGACCTGAATCTACGGGCGGAATACACCTTCTTTGACCGCAAGAGTGGCAGGCCGCTGTGTGCAGGCAACGGGGAGACATGCCGGCGGCATACCGAGAATGGACTGGAATCGCTCCCCTGCCCGTCACCGGATCTGTGCGACTACGGCAGCCACGGGCTGTGTAAGCCCTATGGCCGCTTGTATGTCCGTATCGGGAATGACGATGAGCTGGGCTGTTTCGTGTTCCGGACCACCGGCTACAACAGCATCCGTACCCTGGCTGCCCGGCTGCGCTACTTCCACGCCATCAGTGGCGGCAACCTGGCCACCCTGCCGCTGGAGCTCAAGCTGCGCGGCAAGAGCACCACCCAGAGCCACCGGGCACCGATCTACTACGTGGATCTAACCCTGCGGGCCGATCAGCCCCTGAAAGAAGCCGTCACCCACGCCAGGGAGGAAGCCAAGGGGCGAGAGAATCTGGGGATTCACCAGACGGAGCTGGACAAGGTTGCTCAGGCCGGGCTGTTGAACGCCTGGTTCGAGTATGGGGAAGAAGAAGGGCTGCAGGTTACTGAGGAGTTCTTTCAAGCAGAGACGGCACCCAAATCCGAAGCAAACGCTCAATCAACGAAAAAGCTCAAACAGAAATTGACCAATTCACCACTTACGCCGGCCGCAACAGGAAACAACGAAAGTAAGTAAGCATGGCGAGAATTCTTAACTCTCGCCAACGATCAGCACTTCAGCCTTCAACCATAGATCTGAAGGGCGGCACTCCAATGCCTCGGACAGACGCCACACCGTTGAAACCGAGGCTTGTCGATTACCCAGCTCAACACCGGACAGAAAGGATCTGGAGAGCCCTGCCCTGTTAGCCAAATCCTCTTGGCTGATACTCAGCTCAATACGCCTAATCTTGACTGCTTTGCCAAAGGCAACCGGAATTTCCATCAAATGCTGACCTGCCATCTAAGGTAAAGAAAGCAGTCTGGATGGTTATGAGAAGCCTATTAACGCCCGTTAGGGCACCCTATGTACTCTATAGGAAACATTAAGTAATCTAATCACCCTAATCATCTGATTAAGGGTCGCCTCAGAGCATTGGCTCATCCCACCAAAGAAGAACGAAGCACAAAAAAGGAGAAAACCATGGGCAATGACTGCCTTCGACTGATAGCAGGCCTTTTTCTGGCTACATCACTTATCGGCTGCCTGGATGGCGCCAGCGATATAGACATCGTCAAAGAAGGGCGATTCGACGCCCACCCAGAATTCAAGATCGGTGAAACCTTTGACAACCGGTCCATGTGCGAAAGCACCAGCTGGCAAATGGTTCAAGATAACCGTGGAAGAGATCTAGTCGAGTACCGCTGCGAGATTGTAGGCGTCAACGACTACTACCATAAAAGACTGGTTGCTCTGGCTGAAAAATGCGAGGAATCCCTAAACGACACCTCCCCCAACCCCTTCAG
>NZ_LWEZ01001948.1:0-710 GCF_001634945.1 Alcanivorax sp. HI0044 | reverse complement strand
GCCCGTTACGCCAAGGTTGGCGAGCTGCGCGAAGCCTGTGTGGCTGAATTTGCCACCGGCGAAGAAGGTGCTCCGGAAGCCGGCGAAGTGAAAGAGCTGTTCGGCAAGATCGAAAAGAGCGTAGTGCGTGAAGCCGTGGTATCCGGCAAGCCGCGTATCGATGGCCGAGCTCTGGACGCTGTCCGTGCAATCGATTGTCAGGTGGGCACCCTGGCCAAAACGCACGGTTCTGCGTTGTTCACCCGTGGTGAAACCCAGGCCATCGTGACGGCCACTCTGGGTGGCATGCGCGATGCCCAGTTCATCGATGCGCTGGAAGGGTCCCGCCAGGATCACTTCATGCTGCAGTACAACTTCCCTCCGTACTGTGTGGGCGAGACCGGCTTTATCGGCTCTCCGAAACGTCGTGAAATCGGCCACGGCCGTCTGGCGCGTCGTGGTGTGGAAGCCGTTGTGCCGAGCGTGCAGGACTTCCCGTACACCGTTCGTGTGGTTTCCGAGATTACCGAATCCAACGGTTCGTCCTCCATGGCGTCCGTGTGCGGTACTTCCATGGCGCTGATGGATGCGGGTGTCCCGCTGACCGCGCCGGTGGCGGGTATTGCCATGGGGCTGGTGAAGGAAGAAGACGGTCGCTATGCAGTCCTGTCCGATATCCTCGGTGACGAAGATCACCTCGGCGACATGGACTTCAAGGTGGCGGGTACGGC
>NZ_LWEZ01001947.1:0-28190 GCF_001634945.1 Alcanivorax sp. HI0044 | reverse complement strand
AATGGCACGAATAGCGGTGAGTGTTCCTCCACCGCTATTCGTGCCATTATTAAGAAGCTGGTCGCTGCCGAGAATCCCCGCAAGCCGCTCAGCGATAACAAGCTGGCCAGCTTGCTGAATGAGCAGGGAATCAATGTAGCGCGCCGGACCGTCGCCAAATACAGAGAGGCGATGCGAATACCGTCTTCCAGCGCCCGCAAGCGTTTGGTGTAGGGCGCCAGGACGGATCCCAAACAGGTAAAGGAGCCAGCCATGCAAATTAATATCAGCGGTCATCACCTGGATATTACCGATGCCTTGCGTGCCTATGTGGGTGATAAGTTCTCCCGCCTGGAGCGCCACTTCGATCAAATCACCAGCGTCCAGGTTATTCTCTCTCCGGAACCGAAAACCCATAAAGCCGAATCCACAATCCATATTTCCGGGGCCGATGTCTTCGCCACCGCTGAGGCCGGAGACATGTATGCAGCGATCGACAAACTGACGGACAAGCTGGACCGCCAGATTCTCAAACACAAGGAAAAGGCCGTCAGCCACAAGCACGGTCACTAACCCAAAGCGACAATTATGCGAGTTCGCGAACTACTGACTCTGGCCCGCACCCATCACGGCGTGCAGGCCAGCAGCAAGAAACAACTGCTCGATCAGGTTGCACAGCTGGCCGCGGCCAGCTGTGACAGCCTCAATGAACAGGAGGTCTTCGATGCTTTGGTCGCCCGGGAAAAACTGGGCTCCACAGGCATTGGCGAAGGCATTGCCATTCCCCACTGCCGGCTCGGACATTGCCAGCAAGCAGTCGGCCTGTTGTTGAAACTGGAAAGCCCCATCGATTTCGACGCCGTTGACGGGCACCCCGTGGACCTGGTGTTTGTGTTGCTGGTCCCCCAGGACAACCCGGAACAGCACCTCAAGACACTTAGCCACCTGGCATCCCTGTTCAACGACGACAGCTACCGCGCCGAACTGCGCCACAGCACAGACAACCAGCACCTCTACCAGACTGCCGTAGAATCCGAAGCGGAGTTGCGACTGGCATCATGAAGGAACGCAACAGGCTTTCACGCATCATGCAACACGCCCCAAACGCCACCTTGTCTATCCATCTTGCGTGCCAGCGCGCTGCGTGTGGCGTGCCAGCGGTGCAACCATGAAACTCACGATTATTAGTGGCCGTTCCGGGTCCGGGAAAACCACCGCACTGCAAGCGCTGGAGGACCAGGGATTTTATTGTGTCGACAACCTGCCCGCCGGCATGCTGCCGACACTGGCGAAACAGCTCAGCGAGGGCGAGCCTCCGATTGAACGGGTCGCTGTGGGCATTGATGCCCGCAACCTCCCCGCCCAGTTACTGGCTTTCGACAACATCCTTGAAGCCCTGAACGAACAGCAGGTACACAGTGAAATCGTCTACCTGGACGCGGATGACCACACCCTGCAGACCCGCTTCAGCGCAACCCGTCGTCGCCACCCGCTGGGCACTGGCGAGCGCTCACTGGCCGACGCCATCGGCCATGAACGGGAACTGCTGGCCAACATCCGCCAGCGCGCCGACCTGGTTATCGACAGTAGCAACCACGACGTCCACACCCTGCGCAACCTGATGCGCGAGCGGGTGGCCCACCGTGAAGCCGCCCTGTCTCTGCAGCTGGAATCCTTTGGCTTCAAGAATGGCCTGCCCACCGACGCGGACCTGGTGTTCGATGTACGGGTATTGCCCAACCCACACTGGCATGCAGACCTGCGCCCCTTTACCGGCAAGGATGACTGCATCATCGATTTCCTCAGCCAGCATCAGGCCAGTCACGACATGCTCAAGGACATCGGCGATTTCGTGGTGCGCTGGTTACCGGCGTTTGCCCACAGTGATCGCAGCTACGTGACCGTCGCCATCGGCTGCACCGGCGGGCGCCATCGCTCAGTCTTTATCACCGAGCAGCTGGCATGGACCCTGCGCGACAAAGGCATTGCGCTTCAGGTTCGCCACCGGGAACTCCCCCGAGAGCAATAAGGCAACCATGGCCTGACACCCGGCATTTTCCCTTTCAGATCACTTCTGACCACAAGACGCCCGATGATTGAAAAAAAACTCGACGTAATCAACAAACTCGGCCTGCATGCCCGCGCGGCCGCCAAAGTGGTCAGCGTGGCCTCCCGCTACGACAGCCGCATTCTGGTCCTGCACAAGAGCCAGACCATCGACGCAAAAAGCATCATGGGCCTGCTCATGCTTGGCGCAGCGAAAGGCAGTAGCGTCACTTTTCAGGTGGAAGGGGAAGACGAACAACACGCCATGGACGAACTGGAAGACCTGTTCGCCCGCTGTTTCGACGAAGGCGAGTAAACCCGCGAATCACCGGGGAATTTACCACTCTTTACCGCCATCCCACCGGCCACGCTTCGGCCTTCACACCGCCTCGTGTAAACTCTCTTCCAGCAAGGAGGAGCCATGCCCGCCGATAGCAGCCGTAGCCAACAGCATTTAAAAGCCATTAACCGCGCCCTGGCCAGCGGTACCTATACCCAGGTACGTCAGCTGATCAACAATTTGCCCGGCGCGGAAGCGGCACATTTACTGGAATCCTCCCCGCCACGGGAACGGGAAATTCTCTGGCAGCTGCTGCATAAAGATCAGGAATCCGAAGTCCTGCAATACCTGGGCGAAGAGGTCCGGGTAGAACTGCTGCGCAACCTGTCCACTGACGAACTGGTATCGCTGGTAGAAGAACTGGACACGGATGACCTGGCGGATTTGCTGCAAGAGCTGCCGGACCATGTCACCTCCCAGGTGATGGCCAGCCTGGACGAACAGAACCGCGAACGGCTGGAGCATGTGCTCAGCTACCCGGAAGACACCGCCGGTGGCCTGATGAACACGGACGTGATCACCGTGCGCCCGGAGATCACCTTCGAAGTTGTTCAACGCTACCTGCGTCGCCGCGGCGAAATTCCTCGCACCACGGATAACCTGGCCGTGGTGAACCGGAAAAACCAGTTCATCGGCCTGCTGCCGCTGACCAAGGTACTGATCAGCGACCCGGGCACCACCGTGCGTGAAGCCATGATCACCGACACGGAATCCATTACCGCCACCCTGCCCGCCCACGAAGTAGCAAAAATCTTCGAACGCCACGACCTGGTAACCGCCCCGGTGGTGGACGAAGACGGCATGCTGGTGGGACGGATCACCATTGATGACGTGGTTGACGTAATCCGCGAAGAAGCGGATCACTCACTGATGAGCATGGCCGGCCTGGATGAAGACGAAGATACCTTCGGCTCCGTGTGGCAAACCGCCCGGCGCCGGGCCCTGTGGCTGGGTATCAACCTGCTGACCGCGCTCGCCGCCTCGGCCGTCATCGGCCTGTTCGAAGCCACCCTGGAAAAAGTGGTGGCGCTGGCCATCCTGATGCCCATCGTGGCCAGCATGGGCGGCATTGCCGGCAGCCAGACACTGACTCTGGTCATCCGCGCCATGGCGCTGGGCCAGATCCAGTCCAACAACACCCGCTACCTGCTGTTCAAGGAACTGTCCGTGGGCGCGATCAATGGCCTGCTCTGGGCAACCGTGATCGGCATTACCGCCGGGCTGTGGTTCAACGACCCCAACCTCGGACTGGTCATCGCCGCCGCCATGGTGATCAACCTGGTCATGGCGGCCAGCGCCGGCGCCCTGCTGCCCATCACCATGAAGAAGCTGGGCATTGATCCGGCCCTGGCCGGGTCCGTGGTGCTGACCACCATTACCGATATTGTCGGCTTCTTTGCTTTCCTCGGCCTGGCCACGGTGCTGTATGCACACCTGCTAACGTAACAAGACACCGGCCTTCATTGGCCCACAACAACAAAAAAGGCGCCGAATGCGGCGCCTTTTTTGTGCATCACCTTCTGCTGCAGCACTTATTCCACAAACAGCTGCTTGAACGATACGTAGTACGCACCGGCCAGAATCGGCATCACGAACAACCACCCCAACAGGAGCGGAATCGCCGCCACCACCAGGATCAGGGAGATCACCAGGGTATAAACGATGAAGGGAATAATATTTTTCAGGCAGGCATCCAGGCTCAGCTTCATGGCATCAACCACCCCTTTCTGCCCCAGGAAGATCAACGGCACGGCGAAGTAAAACAGGAACATGAAGACAAACATGGCCACCGTGGCTAACAGGCCAAGCACCACGATAGCTGCAGTACTGCCGTCACGGCCGAGCAGGAAAAACAGGCCGCCCAATACGACACCCGCCACCAGCAGCACCACAAACTGCGCCACGGCGGTCATGATCAATGGATTGGTACGATCAGAAAACCCGGCAAACAGGTCCGAGAAATCAGAACGGTTTTCCGTATCGATACGATGAAAGATTTTCACGATGCCCGCATACAGCAGCGGCGTCAGCAGTATCTGGGCAATCGCGCCCAGAAGCGGAATGATCTGCAAGGCAGAAGTGATCAGCACCGTCACGACCAGCGCGCCAAGCACCACACCCCAGTGCCCACTGAGCATGCCATGGCCTTTGCCAATCCAGCCCATGGCATCCCCCACACTGATTTTCCGTGGCGCGATGATGGTGAATTCATTGGCGCTGGCCGGCGCCGCGTTGGCCACATCCGATTGCGGCTGTTGATACGGATTCATATCACTCATTAGCTGGTTCCTTCCCTTTCCCGAGTCAAAAAATAAACGAATCACACCAGGGCAAATTAGCGACCGGCAATCTTGACAGGCGACAACAACAGGGACCCACAGGCAATATTGCCGCGATAGTCCACATCCGTGCCGCTACCTTGAATACCTAACAGCATCTCCCCCAGATGACCGGCAATAGTAAACTCTTGCAGTGCACCTTGTATGACACCGTTCTCAAACCAGAAACCGCTTGCCCCGCGAGAATAGTCTCCGGTCACCAGATTGATGCCCTGGCCCATGACTTCAGTGATCAGAATACCCTTCGGCACCCTGGCCATCAGTGCAGCCAGCGAATCACCGGTATCGGTAATGCGTACATTGCGCACCCCCCCACCATTGCCGGTGGGCGCCATATCCAGACGGCGGCTGGCGTACAAGCCCAGCGCATACTGTTTCAGCACACCGTCTTCCACAAACGCCTGAGCCCGGGTGGGCAAGCCATCACCATCGAAGGGCGCAGACGCATTACCCGCCGCCAGGTGCGGGTTTTCCGTGAGCTGAAACCCGGCCGGTAACACCGCCTTGCCCAGACTGTCCTGAAGAAAAGAACTGCGGCGATACAGTGCCCCGCCACTGATCGCAGAGACCAGATGCCCCAACAGACCCGACGCCACTTCCGGGGCGAAGATCACCGGCAGCTCACCGGTTTGCGGCACCTCAGCACCCAACCGCGCCAGGGCGCGCTCACGGGCCTGCTCACCCACCGCTTCGGCAGACGCCAGGCGATCCCCCACACGCCCACCGTCATACCAGTAATCGCGCTGCATACCGGCCTCATCTTCCGCCACCACACTGCACACACGGCTGTGGTGGGTGCCACGGTAGCCGTGCAAAAACCCTTCCGAGGTGGCATACACCCGCAGGCTGGACCCGCTATTGACGGAGGCACCTTCGGAATTGACGATGCGCGCATCGTCACGGGCCACGGTTTCACAACGCAATGCCTGCTCAATGGCAGACTGGGTATCCATGGCCCAGGGGTGATACAGATCCAGGTCTGTCACTTCCTTTGCCAGATCCGCCGCTGGCGCCAGCCCCGCATAACGGTCTTCTTCGGTGTAGCCGGCAATGGCCGTGGCGGCGGCCAGGGTCGCCCGCAAACTGTCGCGGTTATCATCGGAGCTACTGGCGTGACCTTTGCGCTGCCCCTTGTACACTGTCACCGACACACCTCGGTCACGGTGGAATTCCACCGTTTCCACTTCCCCCTGCCGCACATTGACTGAATAGCCCTGGGACAGGCTGACTCCCACTTCCGCCGCATCGGCCCCCTGTCGTTTGGCCTCTTCTATAAGCCAGGCAGCCGTATCTTTGGCCTGTTGTAGCTGCGTATTATCGAGTTCGGCTGTCGTTGCGGAGGAATCAGACATAAAATAGCGGTTCCATTGATGGGTATTAAACAGTTATGACCGAGTATAGCGACGACCAGATCACCAGCAAGGGCCAGCAAAAACGCGAAGACAATGCCTTGCAAGAGCTGGGTCTGTTACTGATGGACATGAAACAGGTGGAGCGAGAGCGCCTGCCATTGCGTGACGATCTGCAATACGCGCTGGTTGAAGCCACACGCATCACCAGCCACGAAGCACGCCGCCGTCATGCCCAATACATCGGCCGGCTCATTCGCGAAACCAACAGCGAACAGATCATTCAGGCGCTGGAGCTCCTCAATGACCCTTTTCGCCAGCAGCGCCTCAGCAACTGGGTGGAGCAGATTGCGGCCTGCGAGCAACCCAAAGATGCGGAAAGCACCTTGCAACAAATTCTGGAGTTCTTTCCCCACGGCGACCGCCAGCAACTGCGCAACCTGACGCGTAACGCCCTGAAAGCGCGAGTGAAAGACCCCGCTGCTGCACCGCCTGCGGAAAAGGAAAAATTCAAGCGCGAGCGACGCAAGCTAATCAATTACCTCAACCAGCTGGATAAAACCGCACCGCTGTACTGACTCGGCACGTAATCCAAAGCGATATCAACGCCGCTCCGGTACCATCAGGGCTGTTTTATCCGCTTGCCACCAACGTAAAAACTGCTCACCCACGGCTTTCTGTGGCTGGGAATGGGCGTCACCTTCGATGCCCTGTTCTTTCTCCATCAGCGACACTTTTTCGTTGGCTGCTTCGAACCAGGCTTGCGGATCATTGATCCCGGCTGCCATCACTTCGCCGTATAACGCCTTGCTAAACCAGGTCCGTTCGGAATCATCGCCACAACCGAACGAAGTGCGATCCGCCGCCGCAGAGGAAAACACGACCCGCTCCGGCGACGCCAGGCCTTCCACCCACTTGCCGGAATAACAGGCAGACACGATTAGCCATTGATGCCGGGCAGACAATCCATTCAACCACTGCTTGCCATCGGTCACGGCGAGGTTGTTAAGCTTGAGGCTTTTATCATCCAGCAGCAGATCACCGTTACGGGCACCATGGCTGACAAAATGCACCAGCAATAAATCTTCCTCAGGGTCCAGCAAGGCATCCAGCGCCTTGAGACTCTCCTGCACACTGGTGCGGGTGGCCAAAGGCAGCTCATCACTACCACCGTTGATCAAGCGGACATGGCGACGTTTCAAATCAAACACCGAGCCCAACCGTTCCGCCACCCAGTCCACCTCACGGGCAAACACCGCTTCGGTGCCGTCACCGCCGACTACCAGCAAATAGACATCGCGCACACCGGGCCGCTGGGGCGCCAACGAGGACAAGACAGACTGTAATCGGCTGGATTCGGTATACAACCGCGCTTCCATGGCCGCCGCCTGCTGCTGCTTGCGCTGCCGCCAGGCTTTTTCACTGGGGTAGTAATCGCCCTGCACAAAAAAGCCCTTTTCCACCACGGGCTTGCCCTCATCACTGGGCCGCGTGCGCGTCCCCGGGCCTTCCGCATGGCCGTTTTCAAAAGACGCATGAATTACCACGCCATCCGGACGGGTCAGTTCCCCTTTGCCTTCAAAGGTGAAGAAATCGAACTCGCCCTGATAGTGGTAACCTTCCTCGTTACGGTAAGTCCCCTTGACCATGTAACCGTCGGCAAAGGTGCCTTCAAACTGTTCGGCTGATGCGGTGACCCAGAGCCCCTTCCCGTGCGGTTGAAAATCACGGAACTCCCCCTGGTAGGAATTATCGTCCAGATACGTCACCGAACCCTTGATAAGCTCTCCGTCCTTGAACTGCCCCTGGTAGGAGGCATCCTGGCAGGTATAGGTCCCTTCGCCGTTCAAAACGCCGTTAACAAAGTGCCCTTCCTGAACGCAGCCGTTACGGCTCTCCAGGCGACCTTCACCTGCCATCAACCCGTTCTGGAACTCTCCTTCATAGTGCCGACCACCGGGCCAGGTGAGGCTGCCATGGCCATGGAACAGGTTATCCTCGATATCGCCCTCATACACGGCACCATCGGGCAAACGCACATCAGCCGGCAACTGCACCGGATCACAGGCGGCCAGCAACACGAGCGATACGAGCAAACACAAAGTTCTCATAAGCGACAGATTTTCATTAGCCCACGGGGAGTTTGAACTGAGCCAGTTGGGACGAGGTACGGCGCAGGTGAGTGCACAGCAGGCGGGCGATATTTTCCATCACCAGACTCACCGCATGGGGGCTGCGTTTTCGTAATTGTTCAATGCCCTTGCGGGTCAACACAATCAGGGTAGCGTCTTCCGCTGCGCGCACGGTTGCCGAGCGGGGCTCGTGGTCCACCAGCGCCATTTCGCCCATGGAGTCACCGGGGCGCAGATGAGCAATCACCACCTCGCCACCGCCGTCATTATCCTTGACGATATCCAGGCAACCGCGCACCACAAAGCAGACAAAATCACTGCGGTCGCCTTCCCGGCAGACCACATCGCCCACCGGCACCCGGTTCACAAACACCAGTTTTTCCAGCACCGCCAACTCCTCATCACTGAGGCCGGCAAACAGACGCATACGCGAGAGAATATCCAGAACCTGGGACATCAGGCGGTGCCTCCCACGGTGAGCGCATCCACGCGCAGGGTCGGCTGGCCCACGCCCACCGGCACGGATTGGCCATCCTTGCCACACACGCCGATACCCGAATCCAGCGCCAGATCATTACCCACCATGGAAATGCCGCGCATGACTTCCGCACCGCTGCCAATCAGGGTGGCGCCTTTTACCGGACAGACAATCTTGCCCTTCTCCACCAGGTACGCTTCGCTGGTAGAAAACACAAAACGGCCAGACGTGATGTCCACCTGGCCGCCGGCAAAGTTCACCGCATAAATGCCACGATTCAGGCTGGCGATAATGTCCTGTGGATCGCTCTCGCCCGGCAGCATGTAGGTATTGGTCATGCGTGGCATGGGCAGATGCGCATAGGATTCACGGCGCCCATTGCCGGTGGGGGCAACCCCCATCAGGCGGGCATTGGTCTTGTCCTGCATGTACCCCACCAGCTTGCCGTTCTCGATCAGGGTATTGCAGGCGGAAGGGGTGCCTTCGTCGTCCACACTCAGGGAACCCCGGCGATCCATCAGGGTGCCGTCATCCACCACCGAGCACAGTGGCGACGCCACCCGTTCGCCCATTTTCCTGGCGAACATGGAGGTGCCCTTGCGATTGAAGTCGCCTTCCAGTCCATGACCCACTGCTTCGTGTAACAACACGCCGGGCCAGCCGGGGCCCAGCACCACCGGCATGGTCCCTGCCGGCGCCGCTTCGGCCTCCAGATTCAGCAAGGCACCGCGCACCGCCTCCCGGGTCCAGGTTTCGATGCGCTCTTCCTGCAACAGCCAGTCATAGGCCACACGGCCACCGCCGCCGGCACTACCGCGCTCACGGCGGCCTGCCCGCTCCGCAATCACACTCACATTGCAGCGAATCAACGGGCGCACATCCGCCGCCAGGGTGCCGTCACTGGCCACCACCATCACCACATCCTGTTCCGCACTGAGGCTGGCGGTGACTTCGACAATGGCCGGATCCAGGGAGCGAGCCATGGCATCGATGCGCTGTAACAGGGCGACCTTTTCCTGGGCCGGCCAGCCCAGCAAGGGATCGATGGCGGTGTAACGGGGGGTTACCGCGCGGCTGGCCAGTTGAATCTGCCGATCCTGCCCTTGCCGGGTAATCGCCCGCGCAGCGCCACTGGCCTGCTGCAATGCCACCAGGGTGATGTCATCGCTGTAAGCAAAGCCGGTCTTGTCGCCCTGCACGATACGCACACCGGCGCCGCGCTCGGTATTGAAACTGGCATCACGAACAATGCCATCTTCCAGCACCCAGGCCTCATGACGGCTGTGCTGAAAATAGATATCGGCGTAATCCGCCTGCCCGGTCAGTTTGCCATTCAGCAGTGACGCCAGTTGCGGGGTGTGCAGATTGGCCGGAGCCAACAGCACGGATTCGGCAATAGAAAGAGCGTCATCAGTTTGCGTCATAAGGACCTTCAATTCGTAATCGTTGATGCTGCTGTACAGGCATGCGCTGGCGAAGTTCGTTCATGGTAGCAAGGTCCAGCGGTGCCACAAGCGCACCAGGCGCATTCTCCAGGCTTGCCACCACGTCCCCCCAGGGGGACACCAGCATGGAATGGCCGTAACTGGCACGGCGCGGGCCATGTTGCCCGCATTGGTTGGCGCCCAGCACATAACAGCCGGTCTGCACCGCGGTGGCACGCAGCAATAATTCCCAATGAGCTGCACCGGTCACGGCAGTGAACGCCGACGGGTATACCAACAGCTCGGCACCGGCGCTCACCAGGCGCTGGGCCAGGGCCGGAAAGCGCAGGTCATAGCAGATCGCCAAACCCACCTGCACACCGGCCAGGGGCACGGTGACGATGGTTTCACCGGGTTCAAAAAGATCCGACTCCCGGTATTGGCCCTGGGCGTCCTGCACCTGGGCATCAAACAAGTGAAGCTTGTCATAACGACCAACGATCTCCCCGTCGGCGGTTACCGCCAAAGAGCGCGTGCGTACCCGCGGCGCCGGCACCGGCTCGCCGTCCGGGCGACTCAATGAAGGCACACTACCACCAATGATCGCCATGCCCAGCCGGGCAGCCTGTTCACAGAGCCATTGTTCCAGCATGGCATACTCTGCCGCCAGCGCCCGGTAATCACCGCCGTAGCCCGCAAAGTTTTCCGGCAACACCGCCAGGCAGGCGCCCTTGTCACGGGCCGCCTGCAGCAGCCCGGCGGCCTGCTCCAGGTTGGCCTGGGGATCTTTACCGCTGGTCATCTGTATTGCGCCAATCGGTACCGCTGCGTTAGACACCGTCATTCGAAAATCCCTTCGGTTTCAGACACTTTCGGGTTCGACCAACTGCCGCTCACGCGGTATTCCATGGTCGCAGTCTTGTCCAGTTTATCGCCCCAGATGCGCTCCACCACAAAGATACCGGCACAGGCGGCAGGCCCGGCCAGACACCCGGCATACAGGTTACTGGAAAGGGGCAACGTCACTTCCATCTGATGGTTCAGGGTTTCTTTTTCAAGATCGATGGCCCCTTTCACTCGAATGGCGGCCGAGGGCGAATCGATGGCCAGGTTGCTGGTGGACACCTGGGGGCCGTCGATGGCGAAGTCCCCACTGATGCTGTCACAGCTCAATCCTTTCTTGTACAGGTCGGAGAAATCCAGCCGCAATCGACGCTGAATGGTGCCCAGGTTGAGAACACCCAAAAGCCGCAAAAACGAGGTCTTGGTGTCGGTATCAGGGATCCGGCATTCACCGATATCCACCCGTGCCTGACCATCCAGAGCAAGGTAATCCGGCGCCAGCGGCCATTGCGGCCAGCCCAGCGAAACCTTGGCACTGGCGTCATCGGATTCAATCATTTCCGCCAGCCCCCAGGCACTCAGGGAGCGCCCCAGGTTATCGGACGCCAGCGACCCGTTGAAGCGGGTGTACTGATTGCCGCTCTCTTCTGTCCAGTCCACCGTGCCCTGTATCCGGCTGGCCCGCCAGCGGCCCTGTAAATTATTGATGCGTACCCCTTGCGCCGAGGGGCGCAGATCCGCCTGCCATTCACCGAAGTCTTCGCCGTTGATACGCAGGTTGGCCAAGCGGGCATCCACGGCAGGCAGACTCATCGGCGACAGCGGCGCCCCGGATTTCGGATCCGCACTTTCCGGCAAAGTCAGATTCATCCGCGATACGGACAAATCCAGAGGCGCGTCTCCCCGGGCAGAAAACCCTTCGGGAATGGTCATGGAACCGGCCACGGACGGGCTGCTCAGGGCCAGGTCCCAACCTTTGCCGCTGGGCAGCACCGACAGGCTCGCTCCGGGCACATCCACGCCGAACAAATCCAGCGTGCCCACCTGCACATTGACCTTGTTCAGACCGCCTTGCTGGCCACCATTACCGCCATTATCCGACGCCTTGCCCTCCATGGCCGGCACCAGCTGGTCGCTGACAAAATCGATCCAGGGTTCCACGCTGGCGCGGGCCAGGCGCCCATGCACATCGACGCCAGATGCGGGGATGCGCGGCGCCCCGGCCCCCAATCGAAGGTCACCGCGCACCGTTTCACCCAGCGCAAAGGCGCCGCGCACAACATCGCCATACTGCAGCCCCAGTCGCTGGCCATTGCCGGTAAGGTCCAGCGTCAGCGCCCGGCTCTGCGCCGCACTTTTGCCCAGAGGCGCTGGCGCCTTCACTGTCACGCCCTTGAGCGAGGAAGTCGCGTGCAGGGCAAAGGGCGTGCCCTGCCAGGGCACCTGAATGGTCAGCGCCAACGGCAACGAACCACTGGCCGGCGCCAACCAGCCAAAGCCCAGCCAATCGCGCACCGACTTCACCGGCACCTCCCCCTCCAGGGCAAGAGTGCTCTTGCCCGCGTCGGTGGTCCATTTACCGGTCACCTTGCCACCCAGGGTGGAGGCGCTGAGCTTCGACATCTGCAGCCCGTCGCGCAGGTGGAAATACACCGGGGCCTGCACCTCGGTCAGCAACAGGGTGCGCTCCGTATTTTCCACCCGGCCGTCGGCCACGGACGCATCCACGATCACCATGGGTGCGCCTTCCCCTTTCTTGAGCGGGATATTCAACGTCAGCTGCCCCCCCATGGTGCCGGACTGATAGCGCCAGTCTTTCACCTCGTCGGGTAACTGTTCTGTCAGCGGGGTGTCCTGAAACACCGTATCCAGGTCGCTGAGCGGGCCGTGAACCTTACCAGTGACAATCACGCGGGGCCCGGTCTCATCATCAAACGCTGGCACGTCCACGTGCACATCCGCCACCTGACTATTGAGCAGGTTTCCCCGGCTGGCCACCCCTTGCACTTCCCGGCCATTAATCCACACATCCGCGTTAACCCCAGTGGCCTGTGGCCAGTCCGGCAGAAACGACAGGCGCACGTCCTCGCCCTGATAACGCATCTGGAAAGTCCGGTCTTGCTGCCGGCTTTTATCGATTTTCACCGGCCCTTGATAGAGCAGCTGGCCCCGCTGCAAATGACCATCACCGATAGCCTGTCCCAGCCAGCCGGACAGGCCATCGGGCAACCGCTTCAACGGAATGTAGTAGTTGGCACGGGCACCGTTGCCATCGTAAATCTCTGCCGCCAGACGCAGCTCGGGCACCTGCTCCGGGCGCACGGTCACCGCAACCATGGCCTCGCCATGGGCATCCGGGTTCACCACACGCAGGCGGCTGGAGCGCACCGTGAGCGCATCGCCCTGACGCTGCCAGCCAAACACCCCGGCCATCTGGGCACCCAACTCGTGGTCATACAGGCGCGGCAACCGTAATGACAGATCATCGCTGTACAGATGCGCCAGCCCGGCATCTGGCGACCCCGCTACCCAGCCATTCAGGCCTTCAACGCCGGGAATCCGGTCATCTGCCTGGCTGGCCAGGCCGGCAAAACGCACCTGAAACTGTTCCAGATCCCGCGCCTGGCCACTCAGGTACACCCCCTCTACCACTCCGCGCGGAGACAGCACCGATAATTGCTTACGGACCTTGTCGGCAGACTCCGGCAGGCTGAATGGCCAGCTCTGGAATTGCTGGCTGATGGCGTGCACCGGCAGTTCATTGGCGCGCAGCTGCCACTGCCGGCGCTCGCCCCGGGTCTCCCAGCGCAGCGCCATATCGCCCAGCGTGAGCGGGCCGGAGGGTGTCCTGCCGGACAGATTGGATAACGACAGGGTCGCCTCATCATCCTCACGAAGCAGTGAGGCGCGCAGGGACAAACCGGTTAGCGGCCAGGCCGTATCTGCCTGGGTCAGCGTCAACGTGGGCACATCAACCTGCAGCTGTCCGCTGATCGGCTCACCGCCTTCCAGAGTGCCCCACAGCGCCACGGATGCATCCAGCGAGCCCAGATCCAGCGGCATTTTTTCTATCTCGGGCAACCATTCGTGCAGGCGCTTGCCCTCGAAGCGGGTATAGATATCCGCATCCACCTCATCCAGCGCGTAGGCATCATCGTGCAGGTGTATCTTTGCCAGCAGGGAGAGGGGGCGGTCCCGGGCTTCCACACGCAGGGCCAACCGGTGTTCGCCACCCGTGTTGGTCATGGTGGCATCCAGCTGCGACGCCGCCAGCGGTGGCATGCCCGGCCATTCCAGGGACAAACGGGCGTCGCTGACTGACAGCAATTGCTGGCGGTAAAACAACTTGAGAATACGTTCCAGCGGCGGTCGTGACC
Organism: Alcanivorax sp. HI0044; assembly: GCF_001634945.1. Taxonomy (NCBI): domain Bacteria; kingdom Pseudomonadati; phylum Pseudomonadota; class Gammaproteobacteria; order Oceanospirillales; family Alcanivoracaceae; genus Alcanivorax; species Alcanivorax sp. HI0044. The sequence goes on along the minus strand of NZ_LWEZ01001947.1, from coordinate 13,883 downwards.
CGGGATCATTCTGCCCGAGCACATCCAGTCCGCGCAGACGAATCTTGCCGTCATCACCGCGCACCAGATTCAAATCCACCCCGCGAACACTGAGTTCCTCAAGCACCAGATCCCGGTGCCACAGGGAACCAAACACATCAATGCTGAGCACCACTTCATCCAGCACCAATGGCGCCTCCCCTTCCGGGGCGGGCAGGCGAATCTGGCGAGCCACAAACTGGGGCACCAGGCCGGACATGGTCCCGTTCAGCTCGGCAATGGTCAGCGGGGTCTGAATGCGCTCTTCGAAAAGATGCTCAAGGCGCTCACGGTAATCCGGCACCAGCAACATCAACTGACGGCCAACCACCACATAGGCAGCCATCAGCAATAAAATGATCGCGGCTGCCCACCACAGGGAAGGAAGCAGTCGGCGCCAGCGTGAAGTGTGGGTCGATGCCATAAGTCAGTCGACTTGCCAGTAAGGAATGTCGGCCCATTCAAGCAATTCCACTGTTTGCTCCAGGGGCAGGCCAACCACTCCACTGTAACTGCCAGACAACGATGCCACCAGTGCGCCGCCCAACCCCTGAATGCCGTAACTGCCCGCCTTGTCGCGCCCTTCACCTGTGGCCACATAGGCCTGCAGGCGCGCGGCTTCCAGTGGCCGGAATTGCACTGTCGTCACCGAATGGCGCACGGCTTGCCGACCCTCAAGGCACAGACAAACCGCCGAGATCACCTGATGGGACTGCCCGCTCAGCTGCGCCAGCATCACCAGGGCCTCGGCGTCATCGGCAGGCTTGCCCAGAATACGCTCCCCCAACACCACCGCCGTATCTGCACCCATTACAGCACCCGGTGCCGGCAGGCGGGCCAGCCCTACCTCCGCCTTTTCGCTGGCCATGCGCTGCACATAGTCCAGCGGCAACTCACCGGGACGGGGCGTTTCATCGATGGCCGGAGCAGGCAACACCGTAAAAGGAACGGCAATCTGCTGGAGCAATTCCGCCCGGCGGGGAGAGCCGGAGGCAAGGTAAAGAATCATAGAATTAGCGGCTAGTTGATAATGGACAATTGATAGCTACGCGACCCAGTAATACCGAGAACTGAAAGATTGAAGCCGCGCCCAAAGTAATCCGGGGTTTCGCTGCCAACGATCAATTATCCACTGCGAACGACGCGCTTATCGTACTAGAAATCGCAACTGAACCCAGCGTAACGCCGCACATACCGGACGCCACAACAGCGCGCTGGTCACAGAAGAGTAGAGAATGGTGTAAGGCGGGTACAGGGTACGGCCCACGGATTCCTGTACCAGAAACGCCAGCAGGCTCACCGTGCCCACCAACAGAAAGACCACCGCACACTGCTGTAATGCGGTGAATACGCGCATGCGCTTGTACGCGGCCAGCATCACAAAGGCGCCCAGCGCCGTGGCCAGCCCCCACTGCCCCAGTGTGGTACCCACCAGCACGTCGTGATAGAGCCCCACAAAAAAGCCCCACAACACACCAATGCGATGCGGCAACGAAAGCACCCAGTACACCAGCACCAACAGCATCCATTCCGGGCGCACCCAGTCTATGCTCGCAGGCAGCGGGATCACTTCCAGCAGTGCCGCCAGCAACAGGGTGACGATGATAACGCCGGTGCCGGCGGGACGATCACTGATCATTGTCGGCCTCCGCACGTACCGGGGTTTGCGTGGGCTGCACCAGCAACACATGGCTGGCACGATCCAGCTGCGCAGTGGGGCGGGCAGCAATATGCGCGAACGGCGTGCCCGCCTGATGATTCACCGAGGTGACGCTGGCCACCGGATAGCCGCGGGGGTATAGCTGGCCGAGCCCCGTGCTGACCAGCAGATCACCTTCCTGGATATCTGCGGTGTCGGGCACATACAACAATTTCAAACCGCTGGATTGCCCCACCCCGGCCAATACAGCGCGTACCCCATTACGGTTAACCTGCACGCTCATGGCGTGGCTGGCATCGGTGATCAACAAGACGCGGGAGCTGAGCGGGCCGGCGTCCACCACCTGACCAATCAGCCCCTGGGAATCGAGCACCGCCTGCCCCCGGGAAACATTGTCCCCCGCCCCTTTGTTGATGACGATCTCCTGGCGGTTAGGATCAGGATCCACACCGATGATTTCCGCCACCAGCACATTGGCATCCAGATCCGCCGAGGAATTGAGCAGCTCACGCAGCCGCACGTTCTCGGCTTCCAGCACCGCCAGACGCTGCACTTTCTGCTCCAGAATCAACGCCTGGCGTTGCAAGCGACGATTTTCGTCAAGCAGGGTGCCGCGACTTTGCGTCTGCTCAGACAGCCACTCACCACTGTCCACCGGCAAGTGGGCAAGATAATGAATGGGCGCCGTCAGGTAGCCCAGTGCATGGCGCAGGGGTGCAGCCCAAGGGGTACGCTGGTCCAGCACCATCATGATGACGGCAAGCACCAGCGCGATAATGAGTCGGTAGGAGGGTTTGGCCGGGGCCACCATGGGAGTTAACCCATGGCCAGCATGTCAAAGCCTTGGCTGTCCATCAGCTCCAGCGCCTTGCCGCCACCCCGGGCCACACAGGTCAATGGATCATCGGCAACAATCACCGGCAGGCCGGTTTCTTCCGAGAGCAGACGGTCGATATCACGCAACAGGGCACCACCACCGGTAATCACCAGACCACGCTCGGCAATATCCGAGGCCAGCTCCGGCGGAGACGCTTCCAGTGCGTTCTTCACCGCATTGACGATAGCCGCCAGCGGCTCTTTCAGGGCTTCCAGAATTTCTTCGGAATTCAGGGTGAAGCTGCGCGGCACCCCTTCGGCCAGGTTCCGGCCACGCACATCAATTTCACGGATTTCAGCACCCGGGTAGGCCGTACCGATTTCGTGCTTGATACGTTCAGCGGTGGATTCACCGATCAGCGAGCCATATTCCTTGCGCACGAACGCCACGATCGCTTCGTCGAAACGGTCGCCGCCAATACGTACGGATTCGGAATACACCACACCATTGAGGGAAATCAGGGCGATTTCCGTGGTGCCACCACCGATATCCACCACCATGGAGCCGCGGGCTTCTTCCACCGGCAGGCCAGCACCGATAGCAGCGGCCATGGGCTCTTCGATCAAATACACATCACGGGCACCGGCACCATAGGCAGAATCCTGGATGGCACGGCGCTCCACCTGGGTGGATTTGCACGGCACACACACCAGCACCCGCGGTGCAGGCGGGAAAAACCCGGTGTCGTGCACTTTCTTGATGAAGTACTGCAGCATCTTCTCGGTCACATCGAAATCGGCGATAACACCGTCTTTCATGGGCCGGATAGCGGTAATATTGCCTGGAGTACGCCCCAGCATGCGCTTGGCATCAGCCCCGACGGCCGCCACACTCTTCTGTGCGCCATGGTGACGGATGGCAACCACGGAGGGCTCATCCAGCACAATGCCGCGGCCACGTACGTAAATAAGGGTGTTTGCGGTCCCCAAATCGATGGACAAATCGGTGGAGAACATCCCCCGAATACGCTTGATCATGGACATCCTAGCCAGTTTCCTGAACTTTTCGCGAAAAAACGATGCCTGGCGGGAAAAAGCCGGGCATCTCATAAGATGGCGCAACTCTAGCAACGGCAGGGGCATTGGGCAAGCTGGCGTGCTCTGCGGACAGTGGCCCCGGACAGGCGGTCTATGGTACTTTTTGCGCCTTTCAAGCCCCATACGACCCCTGCGCCAGCCTTCGGCGCAAGGTGCCTACGGAAAGAACCACGGAGAGAACCATGGCCATTGATTCCAAGGTGGTTACCCAGGTGGCCCATCTGGCGCGCCTGAAAGTGGACCCCCAGGACAGCGACGCCCTGTCCGATCGCCTGAATGACATCCTCGCGATGGTAGACCAACTGCAACAGGCTGACGTAGAAGGCGTGGCCCCCATGGCCCACCCTCTGGACGTCACCCAGCCCCTGCGCGACGACGTGGTCACGGAGCCCAATATCCGCGACAAGGCACTGGCAATTGCCCCGGCAGCCGAAAACGGCTGTTTCCTGGTTCCCCGGGTCATCGAGTAACGACGACCGTATAAAGGCGACTGACTGACCATGCACAACAAGACCCTGACCGAACTCAAGGCTGGCTTGGCCAACCGGGATTTCTCCTCCCGGGAGTTGACCGAACACTTCCTGGCCCGCATTCAGCAATACGACGGCGACCTCAACAGCTTTGTCACCGTCACCGACGCCCAGGCGCTGGCCCAAGCCGATGCCGCCGACGCAGCCATTGCCGCCGGCAAGGCCGGCCTGCTCACCGGCCTGCCCATCGCCCACAAGGACATTTTCTGCACCGAGGGGGTGCGCACCAGCTGCGGCTCAAAAATGCTGGACAACTTTATTGCCCCCTACACCGCCACCGTGGTGGAAAAGATGGCCGCCGAAGGCGCCGTCATGCTGGGCAAGACCAATATGGATGAGTTCGCCATGGGCTCTTCCAACGAGACCAGCTACTACGGCCCGGTGAAAAACCCCTGGGATCTGGAGCGGGTTCCCGGCGGTTCCTCCGGCGGTGCCGCCGCCTGCCTGGGCGCCCGCCTGGCCCCTGGCGCCACCGGCACCGACACCGGCGGCTCCATCCGCCAACCGGCGGCGCTGAACAACATCACCGGCCTCAAGCCCACCTACGGTCGCGTCTCCCGCTGGGGCATGATTGCCTTTGCATCCAGCCTGGATCAGGCCGGCCCCATGGCACAGAGCGCCGAAGACTGTGCGCTGATGCTGCAGGCCATGGCCGGTCACGATTCTCGCGACTCCACCAGCCTCAACGAAAAGGTGGGCGATTATCTGGGCGCCCTGAAAGACGATATCAGCGGCCTGACCATCGGCATCCCGGAAGAATTTTTCCCGAACACCCTGGATGGCGCCATCGCCGATAACAGCCGTGACGCCATTCGCGAACTGGAAAAACTCGGCGCTAAGGTGGTGTCCGTGTCCCTGCCCAGCATCAAGCTGTCGGTGCCGGCCTACTATGTGATTGCCCCGGCAGAAGCCAGCGCCAACCTCAGCCGCTTTGACGGCGTGCGTTTCGGCCATCGCTGTGACGACCCGAAAGATTTGGAAGACCTGTACAAACGCTCCCGCTCCGAAGGGTTTGGCGACGAAGTAAAACGCCGCATCCTGGTCGGCGCCTACGCCTTGTCCGCCGGTTACTACGACGCCTACTACCGCCGCGCCCAGCAAGTCCGTCGCCTGATCCGCGACGACTTCGCCCGCGCCTTTGAAAAAGTGGACGTGCTGATGGGCCCCACGGCGCCGGAAACCGCCTTCAAACTCGGCGCCAAAAAGGACGATCCGGTCAGCATGTATATGGCCGACGTCTTCACCATTGGCGTCAACCTGGCCGGCCTGCCGGCGCTGTCCATGCCCACCGGTTTTATCAATGGCCTGCCCACTGGCACCCAGATCATCGGCAATTATTTCCGTGAAGGGCAGATTCTCAACGTGGCCCACAAATATCAGCAGGCCACTGACTGGCACAAGCAAGCGCCAGCGTTTGGAGGTGCACAATGAGTTGGGAAGTGGTTATCGGTCTGGAAGTGCACGTCCAGCTCAACACCGCCAGCAAACTGTTCTCTGGCAGCAAGCTGTCCACCGGCGCAGAACCGAACACCCAGGCATCACTGGTTGATCTGGGCTTGCCTGGCACCTTGCCCGTGGTGAACCGGGAAGCGGTACGCAAGGCTGCCCTGTTTGGCCTGGCCATCAATGCCGACATTTGCCGCCACAGTGTTTTTGAACGGAAAAATTATTTTTACCCGGACCTGCCCAAGGGCTATCAAACCACGCAGCTGGCCGAGCCGGTTGTCGGTGCTGGCACCGTTGAGATCCAACTTGAAAACGGAGAGAAAAAGGTCGTTCGCATCCATCATGCCCACTTGGAAGAAGATGCCGGCAAGTCTTTACATGAAGACTTTCATGGCATGACCGGCATCGACCTGAACCGCGCCGGCACCCCGCTGATTGAAATCGTCAGTGAGCCAGACATGGCCAACGCCGAAGAAGCCGTGGCCTTTGCCCGCAAGTTGCACGCCATCGTCACCTCCATCGGCATCTGCGATGGCGACATGTCCCAGGGCAACATGCGCTTCGATGTGAACATTTCCGTTCGCAAACCCGGCGAGCCACTGGGCACCCGCACCGAAACCAAAAACCTCAACTCTTTCCGCTTCATGGAAAAGGCCATCGCCCTGGAAGTAGAACGGCAGATTGACGTTCTGGAAGATGGCGGCGAAATCGTTCAGGAAACCCGCCTGTACAATGGCGACACGCACACCGCCCGCTCCATGCGCAGCAAGGAAGACGCCAACGACTACCGTTATTTCCCCTGCCCGGACCTGTTGCCCGTCGCGATTACCGATGCCGACATCGAAGAACTGAAAGCGGCCATGCCCGAGTTGCCGGATTCTCGCAAGGCACGCTTCATCAACGACTATCAGCTGTCAGAGTACGATGCAGACCTGTTGTCCGGCTCCATCGCCACTGCCGCGTTCTTCGAAGCAGCCGCCAAAGCCGGCGGTGACGCCAAGCTGGCCGCCAACTGGGTCATGGGTGAACTGGCCGCCAAACTGAACGCCGAAGAAAAAGATATTGCCGACAGCCCGGTTAGTGCGGAACAGCTGGGCCAGCTGATTGCCCGCCTGAAAGACGGCACCATCAGTTCGAAAATTGCCAAACAGGTATTCGAAGCCTGCTGGGCCGGCGAAGGCAACCCGGACGACATCATTGAAGCCAAGGGCCTCAAGCAGATGAGCGACAGCGGTGAACTGGAAAAAATCGTTGACGACATCATCGCCAACAATGCGCCCCAGGTTGAGGATTACCGCAACTCCGACGACGCCAAGAAAAAGAAGAAAATCGGTTTCTTTGTGGGCCAGGCCATGAAGGCCACCCAGGGCAAGGCAAATCCGCAGCAGTTGAATCAGTTGCTGAAGGATAAGCTGGAAAAGTGATGGAGGGTCGGACGTCTGAAGTCGGACGTCTGACGCCTGAAAAACAATCCGTACGGCAGCAATGCGTTCACTGCAAACCCTGCCGCGCCGGGTTTTGACTTTGCGTCCGACGTCAGACTTCCGACGTGCGACCTCTAACAGGATCCAACCATGACCACGCAAACCTTCCAGAACCGCGTCACCCTGGAAAAGAAAAATGCCATCGCCTACGTCACCCTGAGCCGGGCCGATAAATATAACGGCCTGGATTTCCCGATGATGGAGGGGCTGGTGGAAACCGCCCGCCTGATTCGCAAGGACCGTGAATTACGCGCCGTCATTCTTCAGGGCGACGGCAAGGCATTCTGTGCCGGGCTGGATTTCGGCACCGTCATGAAGCAGCCGGTAAAACTGCTGCGCAGCTTCACCAAATACGGCATCAAGAAAACCAATCTTTTTCAGGAAGTGTGCTGGTGCTGGCGCGAACTGCCCATCCCGGTGATCGCCGTGCTGCACGGCTATTGCTACGGCGGCGGCATGCAGATTGCGCTGGCAGCGGATTTTCGCATCACCACACCGGACTGCGAAATGTCCATCATGGAAATCAAGTGGGGCATGATTCCCGACATGACAGGCACCGTGACCCTGCGTGAACTGGTGCCCATGGACGTGGCCAAGGAACTGACCATGACCGGGCGATTGTTCAACGGTGACGAAGCCAAAACCATGAACCTGGTCACCCGCGTGGCGACCAACCCCCTGGAAGAAGCTGAAAAACTGGCACAGGCGATCAAGACCCGCTCACCGGATGCCATCAGCGCCAGCAAGGCCCTGTTCCAGCAAAGCTGGAACGTACCGGAAGCCCAGGCTTTCGACGTGGAAAGCAAACTGCAATTCAAAATGCTGCGCAGCAAAAACCAGCGCCGCGCCATGCAGGCCAACATGAAAAAAGAAGCGCCAACATTCGGCCCTCGCGAACGGGATTACTGAACCGATTCGCACACACCGGGGCGCCTTGCCCCGGTGCCTTTCCCTCCTCATCAATCTGCCAAGCGAGCCCTGTTTCCTCTCGGGATCTTGCGGCATACTCAATGCAGAAACCGACCATTATTGAGGCAGCGCATGATTTCTGTAGCCGAAGCCAGCGGCGGCTTTTCCGCCCTGACCCGCCTGTACAAACGTCTCGTCAACGAACTGATCGGTCAGCTACCGCTGCAGCCACAAACCCTGCCGCTGGCGCCCACGGACGATGCCTTGAAATACGGCATGTGTCGCGACACCACCTACGTGGTGAAAGGCGGTATGCTGGGTATGCGCTGTCAGGACCGCAAGCTGTTCACCTGGGATGAAGGCGACCTGATCCTCCCCGACGCCGGCAACGATGAAATTACCTATTACGCGGAAAGCTCCGTGCTGCTCGGGGCCTACCCCACCGTCGAACTGGTGGATGCGGTTCTCGCCGACGAACACATGGCGCGGCTGTGGACCCGGATTCTTACCACCCAGCAAGGCATGCTGACACGGCTTCTCGCCGCCCATGTGCCCGAAGAGCACCACACCACACCGGGCTTCGCCTATTTTGAGCCCGGCAATATCATCATTCACCAGGGCGAACCCGCCGACTATGTCTTCAGCCTGTTCGAAGGTGAAGCGGATGTGCTGGTGGATAATGTGGTTGTTGGCCACGTCAGCGAAGGAGAAGTGCTCGGCGCCATCGCCCTGCTCACGCATTCACCGCGCAGCGCCACGGTGCGGGCCAAATCACGCTGCTCAGTGGTCAAGGTGCCCAAGCACCAGTTCAAGAACCTGATCCGCACCAACCCGGGGATGATCCACAGCCTGCTGACGGACATGGCCCGGCAGGTAAAATCATTGAATGGCCAGGTGGTGGAGCTGTCGGCCTGATCCGACGGCGATCGCCTCCAGGCCAGAAAGCATAACCTCAGCCACCACCCAGGGAGGGCGGCTCACCATGAAACATCTTATCGGATGGGCGTTTCTGATTGTGGTCATCGTTCTGGTTCTGATTGGCGTCATGGCGGAGGACCCGCCGATCATGGCCGAAGGCATGCAGGACACACCGGTCACCACGGACAATCAACCCGGCAACTGACGCGCCGCGCAAACCGGACACTGGGGGTCGCGGGGAATCGCCACCTGACGCCAGCCCAGCGTCCGGCCGTCAAACAAATGCAGCACCGATGCCACCGAGGCACCGGACAGTGTTCGCATGGCCGCCAGGGCCTGCAAGGTTCCCACCACACCGACCACTGGGCCGAGAATCCCCGCCTCGCTACAGGCCAGATCACCGTCCGTGCCGTCCCCGTACACACAGGCGTAGCAGGGGCTGTCTGCGGCGCGCAAATCAAACACTGCCAATTGGCCATCCATGCGAATAGCCGCACCACTGACCAGAGGTTTGGCATGGGCCACGCAGGCGCGATTGATGGCCTGTCGAGTGACGAAGTTGTCGGTGCAATCAAGCACCAGAGTCGCCTCCGCAACGGCGTCATCCAGCCAGGCATCGTCCACGCGCACCACTGCCGAGCGCACATCCACATCCGCGTTCAATAGTTGCAGTTGATCACGCAGTGCCTCGGCCTTGGGCTGACTCACCTGGTCACCGCGAAACGCCACCTGCCGGTGCAGGTTGCTCAGTTCCACCCGGTCGTCGTCCGCCAGCACCAGCTGCCCGACACCGGCGCCCGCAAGATATAACGCCGCCGGATTGGCCAGACCACCGCAACCGACGATCAATACCCGGGCGGCTGCCAGCGCCTCCTGCCCGTCCAGATCCAGTTCATCCACCATCAATTGGCGGCTGTAGCGATTGAGTTGCTCGTCGTTAAACATGAAAAGACTCGCTGCATGCAACACGGCTTCACGCTGACACGCAAAGCCGATCTATGACAGTGACGGCGCAAGCCTGAAGATCGCAAGCAGGCTTTCGCCTACACCGGGTGCTGCCCAAAGGTGACCCGGTCGTTGCCACCCAGATCCTGTACCGTACCCACCTGCACGAAGCCGGCCTGCGTCAACAGAATGCGCACTGCCTCACCCTGCTCAAACCCATGCTCCAGCAACAGCCAACCGCCGGCAACCAGTTTGCCGGCGGCTTGCTGAGTAATGGCAGCCAAATCCGCCAACCCGTTATTGGGCGCCACCAGCGCCGAGCGGGGCTCGAAACGCACATCCCCTTCATCCAGATGGTGGTCGCTTTCCTCGATATAAGGCGGGTTGCTAATGATCAGATCAAACGGCCCCGGGCAGGGCGACAGCCAGCTGCCCTTCAAACAGGTCACCGCGGCCCCCAGCCGATGAGCGTTGTCAGCGGCCACCTGCAAGGCGGCCTCACTCAGATCCACCAGGGTGACATGCCAATCCGGCCGCGCCAGCGCCAGGGAAACGCCGATGGCTCCGGTCCCCGTCCCCAGATCCACCACCTGCGCCTCGGCGGGCACATCCAGTGACAGGGCCTTTTCCACCAGGGTTTCCGTATCCGGGCGGGGAATCAGGGTATCGGCGGTCACCCGAAACAAGTGGCCGAAAAATTCCCGCTCGCCGACCAAGTGCGCCACTGGCTCGCCCGCCACCCGGCGGCCAAGCAGGGACGTAAAGTCGGCCTGCTGCGCAGTGCTCAGTTCGCGTTCGGGCCAGGTAAATAGGTAGCTGCGCGGCTTGCCCAGCACGTGACACAACAGCAGGTCCGCATCCAGCGCGGCGCTCGGAGAATCGCTCAACCGGCTACGCGCATCGCGCAGGGCGGCGTCAATGCGCATGGCGATCAGCTCTCGCCCAGCGCGGCCAGCTGATCGGCCTGGTACTCCGCCAGCAAGGCGCCGAGCAATTCATCCATGTCCCCTTCCATCAGCTCGCCCAGGCGATACAGGGTCAGGTTGATGCGGTGGTCGGACACCCGGCCCTGCGGGTAATTGTAGGTACGGATGCGCTCGGAGCGGTCACCGGAGCCTACCAGGGATTTGCGCTCCGCCGCCTGCTCCGCGTGGGCCGCGTTCTGCTGGGCATCATAGAGTTTGGCGCTGAGCAGGCTCATGGCGCGGGCCTTGTTCTTGTGCTGGCTGCGCTCGTCCTGACATTCCACCACCACGCCGGTGGGCAGGTGCGTAATGCGCACGGCAGAATCGGTGGTGTTGACGTGCTGGCCACCGGCGCCGGAGGAGCGGTAGGTATCGATGCGCAGGTCTTCGTTGCGAATGATGATATCGCCCAGCTGCTCGGCTTCCGCCATGATTGCCACCGTACAGGCGGAGGTATGGATCCGCCCCTGGGATTCCGTAGCCGGCACCCGCTGCACCCGGTGGGCCCCGGATTCGAATTTCATGCGCGAATAGACGCCCTCACCGATCACCCGCGCAATCACCTCCTTGTACCCGCCGTGCTCGCCCTCACTGGCGCTGACCATTTCCACTTTCCAGCCGCGTTGATCCGCATACTTGGAATACATGCGGAACAGGTCGCCGGCAAAAAGGGCCGCTTCGTCGCCACCGGTGCCGGCGCGGACTTCGAGGAACACGTTAGCGCCGTCTCGGGGATCTTTCGGCAACATCAGTTTCTGCAGTTCTTCGGCAAGCGCCTCCATGCGCGCCTGGGCATCGCGGGCTTCTTCCGCGCCCATTTCGCGCATATCCGGATCGCTGTCGTCCTGCATGGCTTTGGCCGCATCCAGGTTTTCCGCCGCCTGCTGATACTCCTGATAGCATTTCACCACCGGATCGATTTCCGCGTATTCCCGGGACAAATCACGAAACTGGTTCTGATTGCCGATCACATCCGGGTCAGACAGCAGCCCCGCCAGCTCTTCGAACCGGTCTGCGAGCTTGTCCAGCTTGCCTTGCAATGACGCTTTCATAGAATCCTCTAAAGCACAGCGCTTTATTCAGGGGTGTATTCGGGCGAGCTATTCGTTTTCTTCGGACGAGGAACCCGGATTGTCGAGCAACAGCTCGCGGGCCAGTAACAGGGCTTCGGCGCGACCATCAGCCGCCATTTTTCGCAAGGTCACACTGGGCGTATGCAGCCACTTGTTCACCAGCGAATGCTGAAACTTGCGCAGCACCTGTTCCGCATCCCCGCCATTGCGTAACTGCTGAAGGGCTTTTTCCAGTTCACTCTCCGCCATGCTGGTGCGTTGCTCACGGTAGTCGCGCAACACCTTGACGGCATCCTGCTCACGACGCTGACGGCGATGCCGCACGATGGCGTCACGAATCAATTCCGAGGCTTCCTGGGCCGCCTGCTGACGGGCACGGACATTCTCCTGAATCGCTTCCTGCAGGTGATCCACCGTGTACAGGTAAACGTCGTCCAGCTCACCCACTTCCGGTTCGATATCCCGTGGCACGGCGATATCCACCATGAACATGGGCCGGTGGCGACGTTTTTTCAGGGCCCGCTCTACCATGCCTTTGCCCAGAATCGGCAACGGGGCGGCAGTACAGGAAATCAGGATATCGGCACTTTCCAGCGCCACCGGCAATTCTTCCAGGCTGATGCCCCGGCCGCCCACGGCCGCTGCCAGCTCGCTCGCCCGTTCCTGGGTGCGGTTGGCAATGGTAATTTCCTTCACCTGTTGCTCGCCCAGGTGACGGGCCACCAACTCGATCATTTCACCGGCACCGATCAACAATGCCCGGCTTTTTTTCAGGTCCGCAAAGATGTGGCGGGCAAAGGATACCGCCGCATAGGCCACCGATACCGGATTGGCGCCGATGCCGGTTTCCGTGCGAATGCGTTTGGCCACCGAAAAGACTTCCTGGAACAGGCGCGACAGTTCGCCATTGAGCAGGCCCGCTTCGTGGGCACGGGCATAGGCTTCACGCATCTGACCCAAAATCTGGGGCTCGCCCAGCACCAGCGAATCCAGGCCGCCCGCCACCCGCATCATGTGCTCCAGCGCCTGCTCCCCGGAGTGCTGATACAGCACCGTGGACAAACGCTCCGCAGACAAGTGCCGGCTGGATGCCAGCCATTGGGTAAAGTCAGGGGCAGTGTCGTCGGTGAGGCAATACAGCTCGGTGCGATTACAGGTAGACAGCAAGGCAGCCTCGCGCACACCGGGCATCTCACGCAAGCTGGCCAGCGCCGCTTCCGCCTGCTGCGTTGAGAACGCCAGACGTTCGCGTAGCTCCACATCCGCGGTGGTGTGATTGACGCCAACAGCGACTAGATTCATACATTCCTGTGCGCGACAGTGACAGCAGGCGGCCGTGGCCAGCCCGTAAACCCCGAAAAAGCCGGGGCGCAAGGGTGTGGCATTTTGCGCGAAAGCGCCTGCCAAAACAATGTCAGCCCGGAGAGCAAACCGGTATGGTAGCGCACACCACTTCATGGCTTGGGCAATGGCCAATCGCTGTGCCATGATAGCCTAAACAGAAACAGGCATACCGACCTTAATGACCCGTTACGCGATTCTGCCGCTCTGCGGCGCACTCCTGATCCACGGCTGCGCCAGCCAGACCCCGGCCCCTGAGCCCGCCCCGGAACCCACGGCGCCGGTGGCCAGCGCCCCGAATTATGACAGTGAAACACTGTCCGACCTGCTGGTGGCGGAAGTGGCAGCCCAGCGCCAGTCCCTGGGCGTCACCCTTGGCTACTACAGCCGGGCGGCAGAAAGCACTCGTGACCCGGCCGTCATCAGCCAGGCCGCCCAACTGGCCCACTATCTGGAAGATCCGCAGCAAGCTCTGGCCATGAGCGAACTCTGGCTGGAAACCACGCCGGACAGCGAAGAAGCCCTGCAAGTCGCCATCCTCTCGGAAATCCGCCTGGGCAACACGGCAGCGGCCAGCCGGCATCTGGACCGGTTACTCAGCGCCCACGGCGAAGAAGCCTTGGGTCGCCTGGTGACTCAGGCCCGCGGCCTGGACGCACAGGGCAACCTGCAACTGGTCG
>NZ_LWEZ01001946.1:0-2398 GCF_001634945.1 Alcanivorax sp. HI0044 | reverse complement strand
GCCCAGCCGCCCTGCTTCAGCAGGCGAAAATCCGCAGCCAGCCCCACCGCCCCGAAGAAAAACAGCATGGAGGGCACCTTCATGCTTTCATCGAACGTCAGGGAAACACCACCAATTTGCAGCGCTGTCACGATAATGGTGGCCAGCAAGCCGCCCACCACGGGTTCCGGCATATTCAGCCGGGAAAGGATGGAAATCCGGTGCACCAGCCACTGACCTGTGCCCAGTACCAACAGGGCAATCATCAGGGTTTCCATGGCGGAAAACTGCATCTAACTCTCCTTCTTTGGCCCCTCTATGAGAGCCTGACATGCCATCGCATTAAGGGAGCATCCCCTCACACCCGGCGCTTCATCCGCTATACTGCCTCGCGAACACAGGAAGATGCTATGAATCGCGAAAAACGTACCGAAATTTTTTCCCGTCTGCGCGCCCAGAACCCGCACCCGACCACTGAACTGGAATACCAGTCGGACTTTGAACTGCTGGTTGCCGTGGTGCTCTCGGCCCAGGCCACCGATGTGGGGGTGAATAAAGCCACCGCACGCCTGTATCCGGTCGCCAATACGCCAGAGGCTATCTTTGCGCTGGGCGTCGACGGGCTTAAAGAGTACATCAAGACCATCGGCCTGTTTAACTCCAAGGCCGAAAACATCATCCAGTTATGCCGTATTTTGATCGAACAGCACGACAGCCAGGTCCCGCGCACCCGTGAGGAGCTGGAAGCACTACCCGGCGTGGGTCGAAAAACCGCCAATGTGGTACTGAATACCGCCTATGGCTACCCCACCATGGCGGTGGACACCCACATCTTTCGGGTATCCAACCGCACCCGTATTGCCCCGGGCAAAAACGTGCTGGAGGTCGAAAAACGGCTGGTACGACTGGTGCCGGAGGAATTTCTGCGCGATGCTCATCACTGGTTGATTCTGCATGGCCGCTATGTCTGCATCGCCCGCAAGCCCAAATGCGGTGATTGCCTGATCGCGGATCTGTGCGAATTCCCCCCCAGCCAGCGCCCAGCCTAGCCGACGCTGTCGCAAGCTCGGGGGCAGCCCTTAACCCGTACTCGCGAAGGGAATCGTTATGAAAACTGCTACCCGACTTGGCCTGTGTTTGCTGACTGCCCTGCCCCTGAGTCTTGCCTCGCTGGCAACCCAGGCCAATGAACTCACCCCCGGGCTCTGGGAGATCACCGCCAAACTGAATTCACCTGCAGTGCCGGACGCCATGCGTAATCAGGTCCGCAAGGAATGCCTCACCCAGGCCCAGGCCGCGAACCCGGAAGTCGCCATGCGCGATAGCTGGAAACAGGGAGGCTGCGGGGCTGGCGAAGTGAACCGTAGCGGCGATACCTTGCACTGGAGCACCAACTGCACGATGCCCGGAAGCAACAANCCCACCAAAATTCGCGGCGAGATGGTGCTGCACAATCCCAAGCACTACAGCACCAGTATCACGGTCACCGGTAACAAACAGTCCATGACCACCCACAGCGAAGCCAAATGGCTCGGTGCCTGCGATAAGTAAGGGCTCATCGCGGTATTGAGGGGACAGGGCCTGATGCCGAATGCCTGGCGCCCGGCCAAACAAAAACGGCCGGGCAACTCGAGCGGCTTTTGGCCTCAGGCATTCGGCATCAGGCCTCAGGCGTAGCAGTGAGCTCACCGCTGAAGACTTTCTCGAAGAACGCCAGCACACGTTGCCAGCTGTCCTCTGAGGCGCCCGCATCGAATTTCGACCGTAGTGGCGGCAACGGGCCAAGCTTTTTGAACGTGAAGGTCTGGTGGTCATTCATGAAGGAATGGCCCACATCGTCATAACTGCGGATATCGTGGGGCACCCCGAGCGTTTCCAGATGGCTGGCCAAACGCTCACCATGATCGCCGTAGAGCATATCCTGCTTGCCCCAGCCTCCTACCGCAGGGCAAATGCCGCGCAAGGTCTCGGCCTTTTTGGGGATCCCGCCATAAAACGGTGCCACCACCTGCACCGGGGCCTGGCTGGCATACAACACCGCGAATCGCCCGCCCATGCAAAACCCCATCACCCCCACCTGGGTCACCGGCTCTTCGCTTTGTGCCAGCAACCATTCACGACAGGCTTCCAACTGGGCAAACGCCGGGCCTTTGCCCGTTTCGTGGGCCTTCAGGGTCTTCACCACACATAACGCCTTGCTGCCGGGCAAATCATAGAGATCCGGCACCAACACCGGGTAGCCGTTATCTGCCAGGCGCTGGGCGATACGCTCAATATCGTCGGTATAACCAAAAATATCGTGGATGGCGATCACCGCCGCCTTGTGTGGTTGATGGCTGTCAGGGCGCAGCCAACGGGCGCGCATTACATGCCCGTCGGGCAAGGTAATCCCTACCGGTTGGTTTGTCATGGAACGTCC
>NZ_LWEZ01001945.1:0-1107 GCF_001634945.1 Alcanivorax sp. HI0044 | reverse complement strand
GCGCAGGGCGGTGGCGCGGCCGATACCGGAACCGGCGCCGGTGACGACCGCCGTTTTTCCATTCAGGGGGAGTGCGCTGCGGGCCGGGCGTACGCGGGCATGCTGCAGGGCGCCGCTCATGGTGCCTTTCTCTACGCCGCTGACGAATTCGTGAATCCAGTCGGCAATGCGTTCCGGGTGGCTGAGGGGGACCCAGTGGTTGGCGTTGATGTCGCGGCGGTAGAGTTCTTCTACCCAGAGATGCAGGTCTTCAAATAGCTGGGTGCCCACATAATTGTCGCGGGTGGGCACGATCAATTGGACCGGGCAATTGGCGTAGCGCTTTTCCGGGTTGATCAGCTTGTTACGAAAATTGGCCCGGTAGAGCTGCACGCCGAATTTGCCGTCTTTGCCCTGGGTGGGGTTGGCGTCGGGTTCGGCGACATTTTCCCGGTGCTTCAGGTACTGCGGCCAGAGTTTGTCGAGGCCGCCCTGCCAGGCGCTGGGGGCGAGCACGGGAAGATGAAAGAAACCGATATACCAGGAGCTGAGTACCTGCTTGAAGACTTTCGCCTTGGCGGAGGCGGACAGGTTCAGGGTGCGTTCGCGCATCCAGTGGCCCATGTGGTCCAGGCAGGGGCCGGAAATCGTGGTGTAGGACAGAATGCGCGATTTCAGCGGCTCGCTGGTGACCGATTCCCAGCTTTGAATGGAGCCCCAGTCATGGCCGGCCAGATGAAACCCCCGGCCGGGGATCAGGGTATCCACCACCGCGAGCAGGTCGGCGGACAGCAGCTTCATGCGGTAGTCCGCTTGCGCTCGGGGAGCCTGGGAGGCGCCGGCGCCCCGCACATCATAGAGGATTACAAAGTAGTGTTTGGCCAGCTGCTGCGCCACCGGTTGCCACACGCTGTGGTTGTCCGGGTAGCCGTGCACCAGCACCACGGGCGTCTTTTTGGGGTCGCCGAGAGTGTAGGCCTGGAGTGAAATGCCCTGGCTGTTGACGGTGGTGGGGGTCATGTTGGCTCCTGAAAACATGGCGACGCGATATCTGGACAACGTCAAGATAATCGAATGTATCAGTGCTCAATGTAACGGTCAATGTGCTCGTTGTGGCAGCAAATACCG
>NZ_LWEZ01001944.1:0-773 GCF_001634945.1 Alcanivorax sp. HI0044 | reverse complement strand
CCGATTTCATCCCAAGATACCAAGTTATCTCGTCGGCCTACTCTGTCCACAACCTCATACTGAAAGCCCGTGCAGGCGCACTCAGTGACCGGTCACAGCGAATGATCTGCGCAGGGAACACCGGATGCTCAACATTCAATCAAACAGATTCACTGATAATGGGAAGGGACGACAACCAAAACGGTCAACTAGAGACCGGAGAAGTTATCGAGTCACTCAACTTCCCAGGTAATACAACCCTTGAGTGGAAAAGGTTTAATGGAAACTCTCTTGTCTTCCATAGCAGCGGCATCAGCCATTTCCAAAACGGCAGCTTTTATATTTGCAACAACCATGCTGGCAGGAAAATCGTAATGAACTGGATCGGAAGAACGAGAATTGAAGCGCTACCGGGGAACCTCTGCCCGTAACATAAGCAGACATAGAAACAGGGGCTTACGCCCCCAAATTCTGAAGCAATTTCACCAAGAGTGATCCGTAGCCATACTGCAAGTTGCAGCCACTTTCATACAGGTCTCGCCTTGCTCATTAAGCATGAATGTTTCAGTGCCATTCATGTTTTTTGCTGCAACAGGCACCGCAGCAATTGTATAGCTTTGGACATCACTCGCATCCACGGTAACTGACACCGTATAGAAGTCATTCGCAGTTCTGGAGGTAATCGCTGTGTCGGAGGCCGCACCGCTATACGAAAAATTTCGCGAACGGAACGCCTCCATCGCAGCAGCCAGCTCCATGATTTGCGCCTTTACAGCTGACTGGCGAGTAGATTC
>NZ_LWEZ01001943.1:0-709 GCF_001634945.1 Alcanivorax sp. HI0044 | reverse complement strand
CTATAGATCTGCCTTCCTCGAAACAAAAAAATACCCGGGCAAGCCCGGGTATTTTTCAACTCGCAACCGAAGTTGCAGCCGTTATTAGTGACCAGAGATGGCCACCGTAGTACCACCGAGATCAAGACCAGTCAGGTAGACATTACCCAGAGCCGCCGCAGAGCCATCACCCAAAGTCAGACGGGAGATGTCAACACCAACATCATTCGCGGTAGTGCTCACCGTAAGCTCCAGACCGGTTGAGGTCAGGTTGGCAGTAGTATTATCGGTGCCATCACCGAGTACCAAGTTATTAACGGAGATGTTTTCTGCCCCAATCCAGCCGGCATTGCTAGTACCGCCATACAGCTGAACATCATCCAAAGACACGTTTACGGTACCGCTCAGCTCAAGGAAGTTGGCGGTGCCAACAGCAGGTGTACCTGCATCAGGACCCAGCTGCATAATCAAATCTGAAGCAGCTAGTGTCAAAGTACCAACGCTCAACACCTCAGTGGAATTTGTAATATCACCAAGGCGAGAGTTGTCAGCGCTTGCACCAGCGGTCGCTGCGCTGGAACCCTGAACGCCAATCGACAAATTAGTCAGAGTGATGTCATTGGGGATACCAATAGCAACTTGAAGTACACCAGTGTTTGCGCCAGTGGCAGAACCGCCCGCATCGATATCGATCGTAACACCGTCCAAATCGACATTAAGACCAGCGATG
>NZ_LWEZ01001942.1:0-615 GCF_001634945.1 Alcanivorax sp. HI0044 | reverse complement strand
GATTTCACGCACCGGCTCCGCCACACCCGGGCTATACGCCAGGCTCAGATCTCGACTGGTCGCCGCCGGCTTGGTCACCTCGACGCTGATTTTCCCTGGCCGCGGTTTGGCGTGGTATTCCAGGGCCGCCGCTTTTAAATCCTCGGACATGCTGGTCTCCGCTTCCCTAGTTGGGATATACAGTGTGTACGCAAGTACTTAACGTAAAAAGCACCCGGCAGGGTGCTTTTTACAATAGGCGCTGTGAAGACGCCGTATCAGTCCTTCTTGCTGCGCATCATGCCAAAGCGCTGCTTGAACTTGTCGATCTGGCCGCCGCTGTCGGCCTGCTTCTGCTTGCCAGTGTAGAACGGGTGACAGGCAGAACAAACGTCCAGGTCCATGGCGCCACCCTTGGTGGAACGGGACTCGATAACGTTGCCACAGCTACAGGAATAGGTCGCTGTCTGGTAATCGGGATGAATCTCTGGTTTCATTGCTAAGCTCCATTTTGTGTCGCTACCGGCCTCTACGACAGGCACCACACGGCTTGCGCCTGGGAAAAAGAAGGCGAATCATAACAGCTTGTCCCCATTCCGCAAGCGCAAAGCCGCCGCTGGCTCCAGGAAATTCCGT
>NZ_LWEZ01001941.1:0-1365 GCF_001634945.1 Alcanivorax sp. HI0044 | reverse complement strand
AGCCGAAGACAAGATGCTGCCGCAATATCAGCGTCTGTTGTTGGGTATCACCAAGGCTTCCCTGGCCACCGAGTCCTTCATCTCTGCAGCGTCTTTCCAGGAAACCACCCGCGTTCTCACCGAAGCGGCGGTAACCGGCAAGGAAGACGACCTGCGTGGCCTGAAAGAGAACGTGGTTGTGGGTCGTCTGATCCCGGCCGGTACCGGCTATGCCTACCACATGGACCGTCGCCGCCAGCGTGCTGACGCACGCGGGCCGGAAGCGCCGACCATGGACGAGGTGGAAGCGGCTCTGTCCGAGGCGCTTAGCTCCTCCGACGAGTAGTGCGGGCGTTTTCTTGACCCGATAATGGCGCCCGCACAAGTGGCTGGTGCCATTTCGCCCCTTCGGGGGCAACCGTAGAGATTCTCCGGCGCCTTGACGGGATGCCGGAGGCTCCCTACAATCGCTGCCCCCCATGGTTTCATGGGCGGTAATTGGGTGGCAGGGGCCGTAAACTGACGGTTTTTGTCACAGAACTGTAAGCGTGAGGCAGTAGTTTCATGGCAACTGTAAACCAGCTGGTGCGCAAGCCGCGCAAAAGCAAGGTAGAAAAGAGCGACTCCGTAGCCCTGCAGGGCTGCCCCCAGCGTCGCGGCGTTTGCACTCGGGTGTATACCACTACTCCGAAGAAGCCGAACTCCGCGCTGCGTAAAGTGTGTCGTGTGCGTCTGACCAACGGTTATGAAGTCTCTTCCTACATTGGTGGTGAAGGGCATAACCTGCAGGAGCACTCCGTAGTGTTGATCCGTGGCGGTCGTGTAAAAGACCTTCCCGGTGTTCGCTACCACACCGTACGTGGCACCCTGGATACGGCAGGCGTGCAGGACCGCAAACAGCGTCGCTCCAAGTATGGCGCCAAGCGTCCTAAGTAATACCCAGCTACCTTTTCTGAATGCCGTAGCCCGTGTGGCTGCGGAGGGATGAGTAAGGTCCGGACGGCATGCCGTTCCGGAGTCACCTGAAGCTTTCCCCGCCCAAAGCGGGAATGTTAGAGGAACACATCCGATGCCAAGACGTCGCGTTGTCGCCAAACGGGAGATCCTGCCGGATCCGAAGTTTGGAAGCCAGATTCTGGCCAAGTTCATGAACCATGTAATGGTCAGTGGTAAAAAGTCTGTATCCGAGCGTATTGTTTACGGTGCGCTGGATATTATCACCGAACGCAAAGGGGCTGATTCCCTGGAGATGTTCGAAAAGGCGCTGGACAATATCCGTCCTGCCGTCGAGGTAAAGAGCCGCCGTGTTGGTGGTGCGACTTACCAGGTTCCTGTTGAGGTTCGTCCCAGCCGTCGTACTGCTCTGGCAATGCGCTGGTTGGTTGA
>NZ_LWEZ01001940.1:0-1115 GCF_001634945.1 Alcanivorax sp. HI0044 | reverse complement strand
CAATGCGCCCCAGTTGCGTGAGCCCCAGGTTACCGCCCTCACCCACGACCTGGCAGCGCAGTTCCTTGCCGTTCACGCGGATGGCGTCATTGGCCCGGTCGCCGACCTGGGCATGGCTTTCGTTGCTGCCTTTTACATAGGTGCCGATACCGCCGTTCCAGAGCAGTTCCACCGGCGCCTTGAGAATCGCCATGATCAATTCGGCCGGGGTCAGTGTCCGTTCACTGATACCCAGCGCCTGGCAGGCCAGCTCACTGAGCTCGATGCTCTTGGCGCTGCGCGACCAGACACCGCCGCCCTCGGACATGGCCTCGCGGTCGAAATCATCCCAGGTGGCGCCCCTGGTGGTGAACAGGCGCTGGCGCTCGGCAAAGGAGGCCGCCGGGTCCGGGTTTGGGTCAATAAAGATGTGCAGGTGATTGAAGGCCGCGACTAATTGAATCTGGTCCGACAACAGCATGCCGTTGCCAAACACATCGCCGCCCATGTCGCCGATCCCCACCACGGTAAACGGCTGCGTCTGGATATCCTTGTCCTGTTCCCGGAAGTGACGCTTGACGCTTTCCCACGCGCCCCGTGCCGTAATCCCCATTTGCTTGTGGTCGTAACCGGCACTGCCGCCAGAGGCAAACGCATCGCCCAGCCAGAAGCCGTATTCATCGGCCAGGCCATTGGCAATATCCGAGAAGGTCGCGGTGCCCTTGTCCGCCGCCACTACCAGGTAGGGATCATCCCCGTCGTGGCGGACCACCTGCTCCGGCGCCACAATCGCGTCGCCTTCGCGATTGTCGGTGATGTCCAGCAGGCCACGGATGAACTCCTTGTAGCAGGCAATACCTTGCTGTTGCCACGCCTCCCGGTCACCCGGCGTACCGCCTTTCACCACAAAACCGCCCTTGGCCCCCACCGGCACAATGATGGCGTTCTTGACCATTTGCGCCTTGACCAGGCCCAGCACCTCGGTGCGGAAATCCTCGCGCCGGTCGGACCAGCGCAGGCCGCCACGGGCCACCGGCCCACCGCGCAAGTGAATGCCTTCCATGGTGGGCGAATACACAAAGGTTTCGTACAGGGGTAATGGCGGCGGCAACTCCGACACTTTCTTCGGATCGAGC
>NZ_LWEZ01001939.1:0-578 GCF_001634945.1 Alcanivorax sp. HI0044 | reverse complement strand
CAGGCGATGGTGGGGAATTTTATTGTTCGCATCATGTCACCCTGTTCTTGTTTTCGGACTACATAGTCACGGATGAATGCGATAGTGCGCCAGCCCCTGCACGTTAGCTTTTGTAATTTAAAAACCCACAAAAATCAGTGTTTTATTTACCCTTTCGGCATACAAGACACTTTTAGCACACTTGTCTCAACCGCTAACTCCTTCTTTTACAGAGTGATATCTCACTTCGCAGACGATAAGCGTTTTTGTGTTTATCAATTTATTGCTAAATAAAAGGGTGACAAAAAAACCGCAACATGACGATTAGTATCATGTTGCGGCCTGATTGAAACTGATATTGCAACCGATTTGGCGCCCCGTCAGGCGTGTTCTACCCCGGCAGCAACGCTATCCGGCTCGCCCGCCGGTTTGCCGGCATACCAAACACTGTCGGTATTACCATGGAAAACGCGCTTTGCCGTACGCCGGGCCATCTCCAGCAGCAATACACCCGCCACCAGCGCCGTACCATCCACCGCCAGCGGCCCCGGTGCGGTTTGTATCCATGCCGGCATGGCCGGGAACAGGTATGCCAGTAG
>NZ_LWEZ01001938.1:0-928 GCF_001634945.1 Alcanivorax sp. HI0044 | reverse complement strand
TCTGCTCTGTAGCCCAAGTCAAAAGCGATAAAGATATCCAGCAGTTGCTTGGCAGAGTGTTACGAATGCCGTACGCAACCCGTAGCCGCCAGGGGGAAATGAACAAGGCCTACGCTCATGCGGTTACGGACGATTTTGGCAGGGCCGCTGGGGAGTTGACTCAATCCTTGGTCAATATTGGCTTCAACCCGATGGAAGCGGCTACCGCAATCCGGAAAGAGAGAGACCTACCTCTTGAGGGTGGCGAAATTACAGTTCCGCCTCTGCCTACAACTCGTATTGAGCTGCCTAAGGCTCCCAATCTTGCTAATGTGCCAGAACGAGACCATCAACGGGTGCTGTTTACTCCCAGCCCAGAAGGGAAAGGGGGAACCATTGACCTTACCGACGAAATTGATGAGGCAACAGTAGAGGTTATTGTGGCTACGGCTCCACCCAAGAAGCGGGAAGAGCTAGCTGCACGAATTGAGCAACACCAGTTGAAATCCTTGGCAGCCAAGGCACCTAGTGAACGAGGGGCTGTGTTCAGTGTTCCTCGTCTGTGCATGGTTGAGCAGGGCGAATTGGAGTTGGTTGATAAAGGTGCCCTTTCGACTAACTTCACTTGGGATCTGTTGTCTTTTCCGCCCGATTTGTCCAGTTTTCGCATCAACGATGAGATCATGACGTTTGAGGTCGACCTAGATGGGGAGGAGCTCAATTACCGCTTAATCAAGGATGATGCTGCGACCTATCTTCCTGGGTTCGCCCATGATCGCACCGAAGCAGATCTCGTTGGCTGGCTGGATCACGCAATCCGAGATCCATCAGTAAAGCAACCTGTTCTCAGGGAGTGGGTTCGTCGTGCTATCAGTGACCTTCGGGATAGTCGGGGTTTTTCTCTGGCGCAATTGCTGAAAGGTCAGTTTATCTTGCGCCGCAAGCTCGC
>NZ_LWEZ01001937.1:0-578 GCF_001634945.1 Alcanivorax sp. HI0044 | reverse complement strand
TGGGGAAGCCCGCAGCGACAGATGGGCTCTGTAACCCGGGGCAGCAGAGGCAGGCAGTCAGCGCACAAGCCACCGCTGTCTGATTGGCCGCAGAGAGTGCAGGGTGAGGGGTTGATGTGATCAAAAAGTATACTGCAGTAAACTTTTGTTGCGGCTTTCAGGTTGACAGGTGCCATGGGGCTCCTTAGCCTGCTGACGTTACTTGAGGAGAATGAAGCATGCCCGCCATCGCCAGCACCGCCCAATCGCCATCCACGGATATGGCTGTACGCCATGACTGGAAACGCAGTGAGATCGACGCCCTGTTTGCCTTGCCGTTCAACGATTTGATCTTCCAGGCGGCGGCGCTGCACCGGGCCCATTTCGATCCCAATGCGGTGCAGGTGAGCACCCTGCTGTCGATCAAGACCGGCGCCTGCCCGGAAGACTGCAAATACTGCTCCCAGTCCGGTCACTACAACACCGAGCTGGAAAAAGNGAAATTGCTGGAAGTGTCCCGTGTGGTGGAAGAGGCCAAGGCTGCCCGGCAGAACGGGGCGTCCCGGTTTTGCATGGGCGCCGCCTGGCGCAGCCCCCGC
>NZ_LWEZ01001936.1:0-15002 GCF_001634945.1 Alcanivorax sp. HI0044 | reverse complement strand
GTAATCCAGAATCACCACCTGTTCGTCATCATTCACCAGAAAGTTACCCGGGTGCGGGTCTGCCTGGTAAACGCCAAAGCGGGTGACCTGCTGAAGATAGCTGGTCAGCAACACTCCCAGCAGGTCCTGGGCTTTTTCCGGGTGAGTATCCAGGTAATTGCGCAGTCGCTGCCCGCCTTCCCAGCTGGTCACCAGCACCGATTCACCGCATAAACCCTCGATGATATCCGGGATGCGGATGCGCTCGTGATGGGGCTGGCGGGAAAAACGCAAGGTACTCGCGGCTTCGTTACGGAAATCCAGCTCCATGGCCGTCATGGTCAGTAGCTGCTCAATGGCCTGCTGCAGATCAAACTCACGGAAGGTGGGCGCCACCAGCGCCGCCACCGCCTGAAAGACTTTGGCATCCTGCTCAAAGACTTTCTTCACACCAGGCAACCGCACCTTGACGGCGACTTCCCGGCCATCCTGTAGCTGTGCCTGGTGTACCTGGGCGATGGACGCCACCGCCACCGGCGTTTCATTGAACCAGGCAAATCGCTCACGCCAGTCCCTGCCCCAGGAACGTCGCAAGGCTTTCTCGATCAATGGAAAAGGGACAGGCTGGGCATCATTCTGCAATTGCTGAAACGCTTCAATGTATTCCAGCGGCAGCACATCAGGTCGGCAGCTGAAAAATTGGGCAGCCTTGACCCAGAAAGCCCCATTGCGACGGCACAACGCGACCAGAATCTCCGCGCCGCGACGATGACAGGCAACACGGTCCCCACTACGTAGCCCGGACGCATATACCGCCCCAATTCTGGTCACCGCAGCAACAGCACGAATGTACCGCGATCGCCCTGCAGCCAGCCCACCCAGGCCCACGATGCTTTTCCTGATCATTCTGTTTTTGTCACTTGTATTGCCATTCCTGCATTATGCCTGTGATTTCATACTTGAATCACAGGGGGCTTGACCGTACTGTTCCCAAACTTTGCCGCTGGTGAGCGATTATGTCAGGAACAGTTATACGTGCTGGAGAACCCCATACCATTCGCACTCGCGGCATTACCCTGCTGCGTTCCGGCCACAAGGAAGTACGGCGACTGAAACGGGCCAACCACACGCCATCAATTCACGGCAACAAGGTGTGGAATTCCAGTTACCTGATCATGGACCATCTGACCAAAAAGAAGCTCTCTGCGGATCAGCACCTGATGGATATCGGTTGCGGGTGGGGGCCACTGTCCATTTTCACGGCAAAACGCTTTGACTGCCGGGTAACCGCAGTGGATGCCGACCCGGATGTGTACCCCTACCTGGATTTGCATGCCAGCATCAACAAGGTGGACGTGACGCCGCTGCAAGCCCGTTTCGAGAAGCTAACACAAGCCAGACTGGCGGATGTGGATATCGTTGCAGGGGCGGACATCTGCTTCTGGGATGAACTGACGCCAGTGCTGTATAACCTGATTCGTCGCAGCCTGCGTGCTGGCGTCAAACAGATAATCATTGCCGACCCGGGCCGTTCTCCGTTCTATGCACTGGCGGAAAAATGCGAAGCCGGCAAGCTGAACAGCCGCGTGGTCGAACGCCGTACCCAAACCCCGAAGGCCCTGTGCGCGGATCTGTTAATCATCGACAATTGAATTTTCCAGCCTCGCCACCATGTTCTTTCTACGGACCATGGAAGTGACAGGATTATGACCGACAACGATAGCGCCCATCAGCATAGCGACAAACGCCCCTCAAACAGTGCAGGGCAACAGTCCGGCAGCCTCACTGTACCGGAGCACACCCCGCCACAGCGCATTTACCTGATTCCGGTCAAACACCGCCCTTTTATGCCGGGGCTGGTGCAACCGGTCATGCTGGAAAAAGAGCGCTGGCAACAAACCCTTGAGCGAGTCAGCCAGACCCCGCACCAGTCCCTGGGGCTGGTGTATGTCGGCGAAAAGAACCCGGACTCGGTAACCGCCGAGGATTTCCCCGAGTTCGGCTGTCTGGTAAAAGTCCATGCCCTCAACGAGGAAAACGACCAGTTTCAACTGGTAGCCCAGGGCACCGCACGCTTTCGCATCAACAGCTGGTTGAGTCGAAAACATCCGTTCATGGCGGATGTGAGCTACCCGGAACCCCGCGCCGA
Source organism: Alcanivorax sp. HI0044 (assembly GCF_001634945.1). Classification (NCBI taxonomy): domain Bacteria; kingdom Pseudomonadati; phylum Pseudomonadota; class Gammaproteobacteria; order Oceanospirillales; family Alcanivoracaceae; genus Alcanivorax; species Alcanivorax sp. HI0044. The sequence goes on along the minus strand of NZ_LWEZ01001936.1, from coordinate 12,874 downwards.
AGCCGATGAAACCATCCGCGCTTACGGGATGGCGATCATCAACACCATCAAGGAACTACTGCCGCTCAACCCGCTGTACAACGAAGGGTTGCGCCACTACCTGCAGAATTTTTCGCCAAGCGAGCCCTCGCCGCTTACCGATTTTGCCGCCGCCCTGACCAGTGCCAACGGCGTAGAGCTACAAACCATTCTGGAAACCGTGCCGCTCAAGCCGCGCATGGAAAAAGTCCTCACTCTGGTAAAAAAGGAGCTTGAGGTTGCCCGGCTGCAAAGCGAAATTTCCGATGAGGTCAACGAGAAGGTCAGCCAGCATCAGCGCGAATTCTTTCTCCGCGAGCAACTAAAAATCATCCAGCGGGAACTGGGCCTGAGCAAGGACGATAAAACCGCCGAAGCGGACTCCTTTCGTGAACGCATGCAAGCCCTCGCCCCTCCCGAGCCGGTACAAAAACGCTTCGACGATGAATTACAGAAACTGTCCGTGCTGGAAACCGGCTCGCCAGAATACGGTGTGACCCGTAATTATCTCGACTGGCTGACCAGCGTGCCCTGGGGCCAGTACAGCGATGACAATCTGGACCTGGGCCATGCCCAAACAGTGCTCGGCGAACACCACAGCGGGCTGGATGATGTGAAAGACCGCATCATCGAGTTCCTCGCCGTGGGGGCCCTGCGGGGCGAAGTGAAGGGTTCCATCATTCTGCTGGTGGGCCCGCCCGGGGTGGGCAAAACCAGCATTGGCAAATCCATCGCCGATGCGCTGGATCGCCAGTTCTACCGCTTCAGTCTGGGCGGCATGCGTGACGAGGCGGAAATCAAGGGGCATCGGCGCACCTACATCGGCGCCATGCCCGGCAAACTGGTCCAGGCGCTGAAAGAAACCGGCACCAGCAACCCGGTGATCATGCTTGATGAAGTCGACAAGCTGGGCCAATCGTTTCAGGGCGACCCGGCTTCCGCGCTGCTGGAAGTACTCGACCCGGAGCAAAACCAGGATTTCCTGGATCACTATCTGGATGAACGTCTGGACCTGAGCCACGCCTTGTTCATCTGCACGGCCAACACCCTGGACAGCATTCCCGGCCCCCTGCTCGACCGCATGGAAGTGATCCGCCTGTCGGGTTATATCACCGAAGAAAAGGTCGCCATTGCCCGGCAACATCTGTGGCCCCGCTCCCTGGAACGGGCCGGCGTCAAGCCGGGGCAGCTGCGCATCAGCGACAGCGCCCTGCGTCATGTGGTGGAAGGCTATGCTAGAGAAGCCGGGGTGCGGAACCTGGAAAAACAGCTCAACAAGATCATCCGCAAAGCCGCAGTAAAACTGTTGGCTGGCGAGAAGAAGCTCAGCATCTCCGGCAAGAACCTGACCGATTTCCTCGGCCAACCGTATTTCCAGACAGAGAAAACCCAACGCGGCGTGGGCGTGGTTACCGGACTTGCATGGACATCCATGGGCGGCGCCACCTTGTCCATTGAAGCCAATCAGGTACACAGCAAGCAACGGGGATTCAAGCTGACCGGGCAACTGGGCGACGTGATGAAAGAATCCGCCGAGATCGCCTACAGTTACGTGGCGAGTAATCTGGCGCAGTTTTCCCTGGATCCGGCGCAGCTCGATGAGGCCTTCCTGCACCTGCATGTACCTGAAGGGGCTACGCCCAAAGATGGGCCCAGTGCCGGCGTCACCATGGCCACCGCCCTGCTCTCGTTGCTGATGAAAAAACGGGTACCGCGCAAGGTTGCCATGACCGGGGAGCTGACCCTCACCGGTCAAATATTGGCGGTTGGCGGCATCCGCGAAAAAGTCATTGCGGCACGCCGCGTGGGGATCAAGGAAGTGATTCTTCCGGAGGCCTGCCGTCGGGATTTTGATGAACTGCCCGACTACTTGAAACAGGGACTCACCGTCCACTTTGCCGAACAGTACAGCGATGTCTTCCACATCCTCTGGGGCTGACAATGCGTCCTACTACATTGTCCCCCTGTGCCACGAGCGCGTGGGGACGGTGTATCGGGATGCCCACATTCTGCTGATCAACAAACCCGCATACCTGTTAAGCGTTCCTGGCCGTGCGCCGGAGAACAAGGATTGCGCGGTCCGCCGCTTGCAGGCCCAGTATGCAGACATTCGCCTGGTACATCGTTTGGACCTAGATACCTCGGGGATCATGGTGTTTGCTCTCACCGCCCAGGCGCAAAGCAGACTGAGCCGGCTATTCCAGCTTCGCACGGTGCAAAAACGCTATCAGGCCGTTGTGCATGGTCTTGTGGAGCACGACAGCGGCAGTATCGACCTGCCGTTGATTGCGGACTGGCCAAACCGCCCCTTGCAGAAGGTCTGCCACGAAACCGGTAAAAACGCCTTAACTCACTACCGGGTGCTGGAGCGGGACATTCCCGGCAACCGGACCCGGTTGCTGCTCAGTCCCGTCACCGGTCGCAGCCACCAGCTGCGCATTCATTGTCGCGAGCTTGGCCACCCGATCATCGGCTGCGACATGTATGCCCCACCCGAAATCGAAGCCCTCAGCCCGCGCCTGCTGCTGCACGCCGAATGGCTCGCGTTCAATCACCCCGTCACAGGCCTGTGGCAGGAATTCACTTCCCGCTGCCCATTCTAGTTCAGGTCCACTCTTCGCCGTAATCGTGAAACAGCTCGTCACCGGCCTTGATTTTCTTCAGCGCCACCACCGTCAAATCATCATAATAGGCAACATTGGCGCGCTTGTTATGATTGATGAAACGTAAATCGCACAACACCCGATAGCGCTCCTCGCCCTCATCATCCAGCCACAACACATAAGGGCCGCTACCCTTTGCAGGCTTAACCTTGCACTGCCCCAATTCGGTATTGCGGGCGATATCCCGGCTGGCAAAAAGCCCCCGGCCGTGGACCTCACTGTTGCGGACTTCAACCAGATCATCGCGTAAATAGTGTTCAGACATGTTTGCGCTTTACCTTGGGAACCTCTGAATAACTCCTTGCGTACTCAGCGTGGCCTGAAGCGTGCAGCTGTTGAGTCTTGTCTTGACGGACAGGGTGGCTCCCTTTCCTAAAGGCAAGGCGCAGCAGATGTGCGCTTCAGGCCACGCCCTCCGGGTCTTCCAGGCTGGCCCGCACTCGTCGTTGCGTTTTTTCGATGGATGGACATATCTCGATCCCAGTTAGGGGACACCTTCAAAATCGCGCCTAGATTGCGAGCCAGCCTGAAAGACTGAGCATGCAAGGAGTTATTCAGAGGTTCCCTTGCAGTGATTACCATGGCATCTTGCCAGAAAACCGATAATGCTGTTAATAGCCGGTTAAGGCCCCTTAACGGCCCAGGCAGACGTTTTACCGGCCACTTGTTGCAACCTTGCGACAACGCCTTCGAACGGGCATCACAGCCCAGCCTACAGGGACAATGTTGTGAACCTTTTGCACACAGGCAAAGATCTACTGCGCATGAATGAACTGGCGGCAATCCTGCTCAAATACGGGTTTGCGGACGTGATTCGGCGACTGGGGCTTTCCACCCCGGTAGAGCATGCGGGGAAGCTGGTTCGTAGCAGCATGAAGCCGGATATGTTGCGCATGGGCACTGCTGAACGCCTGCGCCATGCCATGGAGGAAATGGGCCCCACCTTCGTCAAGCTTGGTCAGGTGCTGGCAACCCGCGTGGACATGTTCCCCATGGACTGGATTGCCGAATTCGAGAAGCTGCAGGACCAGGCCCAGGCGGTACCATTCGATTCGCTCAAGGCTGACATTGAGGCCTCGCTGGGAAAACCTGTCGACAGCCTCTTTGCCCGCATAGATCCGGAGCCGATCGGTGTGGCTTCCATCGGCCAGGTGCATAGCGCACTGACTCGCCGTGGTCAGAAAGTGGTGTTGAAAGTTCAGAAACCCGGCATCCGTGACAAAATTGATTCGGACCTGCGTTTACTCGACCAGCTGGCCAAACTGGCCGCCGACAATTCCGTTGAATTGCGGCGCTACCGGCCTGTAGAACTGGTACGCGAATTCAAGCGGTCGCTCACCCGGGAACTGGATTTCACCATTGAAGCGCGCAACGCAGACCGTATCCGTAAGAACCTGCGACAGTTCAAGTGGCTGCAGATTCCCAAAGTATATTGGGACCTTTCATCTCCTACCGTGCAGGTGCAGCAGCATATCGAAGGCATTCCGGCAAAAGCCGTGGAGCGGCTCGATGACGCCGGGCTGGACCGGGAATTAATCGCACGCCGAGGTGCTCTGGCCGCCTGGAAAATGGCTCTGGAGGACGGCTTTTTCCATGCCGATCCGCACCCCGGCAACTTTATCATCATGTCGGGAAACCGCATTGCCATGCTGGATTTCGGCATGGTCGGCAAACTCAGCCACAGCCGCCGCGAGCAGATTCTGCAGATTACCCGCGCCGTGGTGCTGCGTGAGGCCGAGCAATGCGCCGGTGTACTGTCTGGCTGGTCCGACGGGCAACCCATCAAGTTCGACCAGCTTGTGTCCGACGTGGAAGACGTGATTAGCCAGTACCACGGCGTGTCCATTTCCCAGCTGGATATCACCGCCCTGCTCAATGACATCACCGCGCTGGTACGCAATCACAACCTGGTATTGCCCAGCGATATTGCGCTGTTTATCAAGGCCATCATTACCCTGGAAGGTTTTGGCCGACTACTGAACCCGCAATTCGACCTGATGAGTGAGGCCGAGCCGCTACTCAAGCGAATGATCCGCACACGCTATTCCCCGGTTCGCCTGGCAAAGAGCCTGAGCCTGCGAGCGCTCGATGTGGTCGACAAGGTCTATGCGCCGCCCCCCGTACCGGGCCAGGCCGCTCCCGGTGAGGCAGGCATTGATCCTCGTCATCTGGAACGGCTGATCACACGGATTGAACGCGGTCAGTACAGACAGGTCCAAACCCTGCTGGTAACCGGTGGATTACTGGCCGGCGCCATCATGTTGAGCGGCCGAGTGCCCCCTGCCCCTTGGGGAATCTCGGTGTTTGGCTTTATTATCTTTCTCTCAAGTGCCGGCTGGGCTGGCTGGCTAATGTTCGTGTCCCGACGTTTCCTTCGGGAATGGGAGTAAAATAGACAATGACGTTGCGTAAATTTCTCACCCTTGGCGTGCTTGCTGGCAGCCTCGCCGCCTGTGCCACCTCTCCACTGGGTCGCCAGCAGTTTCTGTTGCTGCCCGCGGACCAGATGGATGAAATGGGTGTCACCGCCTATTCCCAGATGAAAGATGAAAAACCGCTGAGCAGCAGCCAGCAGCAGACGGCTTATGTCCGCTGTGTGACCACGGCGATCACTGCCACCCTGGATGGCTCCCAGCAATGGGAAGTCAACCTCTTCCAGGACGACAGCGCCAATGCGTTTGCCCTGCCAGGCGGCAAGATCGGAGTGAACACGGGCTTGCTGAAAGTGGCCAACAACCAGAGTCAGCTCGCCACAGTGATTGGCCATGAAATCGGCCATGTGCAGGCACAACACTCCAATGAGCGCATGTCACTTCAATACGCCACCCAGAGCGGCATGCAGGTACTTGGCGCGCTTGCGGGAGAGGACAGCGCCACCAAACAAGGCGTATTGGCCGCGCTTGGCGTTGGCGCCGAATATGGGCTGGCACTGCCTTTCAGCCGCAAACATGAAGCCGAGGCCGATATCATAGGTCTGCAACTGATGGCACAGGCCGGCTTTGATCCGCGTCAGAGTGTATCTCTGTGGCAGAACATGAACGCGGCCAACGGCAACGAGCCGCCTGAATTCATGTCCACTCACCCCTCCAATAGCACCCGTATCAATGGGCTGCAGGCACGCATCCCGGAGGTTATGCCGCTGTATAACCAGGCGAAAGCCGCAGGCCGAAACCCGCAGTGTGGGTAAAGAATAGCTGCGAACGGCGAGCTGCCAGCAACGAGTAAAAAAACAAGATCCATAAAAGCAAAAAACGCAGCCCAAGGCTGCGTTTTTTGCTTTTCTAGAAGCTAGATACTAGAAGCTCATAGCCGTTAGCTGTAATACGCGTTGTCGGTCACCGAGTGGTCCGTCTTGTCCCGCACACCGGCCAGCTCTGGAATCCGCTCCTGCAGGGTTTTCTCTACCCCGTCGCGCAGCGTCACATCCACCACAGAACAGCCCTGGCAGCCGCCGCCGAATTCCAGCACGGCCACGTTGTCCTCGGTCAGTTCCAGCAGCTGCACACTGCCGCCATGGGCGGCCAGGTTCGGGTTGATCTCGGCGTACAGTACGTAGTTGATCTTTTCTTCGATGGTGGCATCTTCGCTGATATCCGGCACACGGGACTTGGGTGCACGGAACGTCAGCTGGCCTCCCATGCTGTCTTTCTTGTAGTCGATAACCGCGTCTTCTAGATAGCGAACGCTCTTACCCTCGATCCAGGCATGGAATCCTTCATAGTCATAGCGAACATCACTTTCTTCCTGTTCGCCCTCCGGGCAATAGGCCATACAGCATTCCGCATGCGGGGTGCCTGGGCGCTCGACAAAGATACGCACACCAATCTCGGCCTGATCCTGCTTGCTCAGCAAGTCACGCAAGTAATCCTGGGCGGTTTCGGTAATGTCGATCAACTGCTCTGCCATCATGATTCCTGGTCGGTATGAATGAACCCATACGCAATAAACAGCGTAAGAGGTAAAAGCGGCGGTGGACGCCGACCTCATTTCCTGACTATTTTAGTCAGGTACTCACCAGTTGCAATGGCGACGCCACACACTCAATTCAAGTCTGCCTGCATGATGCTGTCGCCAGGCCGCTCGCAGGGGTACAATATGCCCCCCCGGTGACGCGTGTGTGTTATACGCGGCCGGCATCCAACGTTTAGCCTTCAGCCAAAACACAGGATTACCCATGTCAGACCAACACCCCTCACAGGATCAGGCTCACGAGCCCGATGACGGCAAGCCCACACTCTGGCAGACGATTCACAGCATTCTGGCCGGCCTTCTCGGCGTGCAAAGCAGCAAAAACCGGGAACGCGACTTTACCAAGGGCGATGCGGGCAACTTTATCGGCGTGTATGTGGTGCTGGTTTTGGCACTGGTGATCGGCATGGTGGTGACCGTGAATCTGGTGCTGGATGCCGCAGCTAAATAGCCCTACGTAATAGAGATATGCCAAGATATTTCTTTTCACTATAAGGGCGCTTTGCTAGAGTGCCGCTCTGCTCCCTCCGGGAGCGACGCTTACCTATTGAATTTTAAGCATTTAAGGACGGTGATACAGTCCCATGTACGTCTATCAGGAATACGATCAACGGTTGCTGGAGGAGCGGGTGGCGCAGTATCGCGACCAGACCCGCCGTTTTCTCGCCAATGAGCTCAGCGAAGACGAGTTTCTGGCACTTCGCCTGCAGAATGGCCTCTACATTCAGCGTTATGCGCCCATGCTGCGTATTTCCGTTCCTTATGGCCTGTTGGCAAGTCGCCAACTGCGTCGTCTGGCGCACATCGTGCGGACCTACGACAAGGGGTTCTGCCATGTCAGCACCCGCCAGAACATTCAGCTGAACTGGCCTTCGGTTGAAGAAGTGCCGGACATTCTGGCGGAACTGGCCGACGTACAAATGCATGCCATTCAAACCAGTGGCAACTGCATCCGTAATATCACCACCGACGAATTCGCAGGCGTTAATCCCAAAGAGATTGAAGACCCGCGCCCCTGGTGCGAGATCATTCGCCAGTGGTCCACCTTCAATCCGGAATTCGCCTATCTGCCCCGTAAATTCAAGATTGCCGTGAACGCTGTACCCGACGCCGATCCGGCCTTGATCGGCGTGCACGATATCGGTGTGCAACTGGTCCACGGTGCCAACGGCGAAACCGGCTTCCAGGTATGGGCTGGCGGCGGCCTGGGCCGCACCCCCATGACCGGTGCCATAATCGGTGAATTTGTTCCGTGGCAGGACCTGCTGGCTTACCTTGAGTCTATTTTGCGGGTTTACAACAAGTACGGTAACCGCGACAACAAGTACAAGGCTCGCATCAAGATTTTGGTGAAAGCCTTGGGCGCTGAGAAATACCGCGAACTGGTGGAACAGGAATTCGCCGAGCTGAAAGGCGGCGAGATGACCCTGACCGCCGAAGAAGTAGCTCGTATCAAGGGCTGCTTCACCGACCCGGATTACCAAAGCGTCGATACGGCCGCGCTGGATGCCAAGCTGGCCGAAGACAAGGCCTTTAGCCGCTGGTTCCACACCAATACCCGCGCCCACAAACAGGCCGGTTATCGTGCCGTTACCCTGACACTCAAACGCACCGGCCGCGTCCCTGGTGATATCAGTGACGAGCAGCTGGAGGCCGTGGCCGATCTGGCTGACAAATACAGCTTTGGCGAGCTTCGCAACAGCCACCAACAGAACATGGTGCTGTCCGACGTGGCCGCCAACGACTTGTATGATCTATGGAAAGCGCTGGATGCACTGGGTTTTGCCACACCGAACCTGGGCCTGCTCACCGACATCGTGGCCTGCCCCGGTGGCGATCTGTGTGCGCTGGCAAACGCAAAATCCATCCCTGTTGCTGAATCCATTCAACGCCGTTTCGACGACATGGACTATGTCCACGATCTGGGCCCGTTGGACCTGAACATTTCCGGCTGCATGAATGCCTGTGGTCACCACCATATCGGCCACATCGGCATCCTGGGTGTCGACAAGAAAGGCAAGGAATTCTACCAGGTCACGCTGGGCGGCCGCGGCGACAAGCTGTCCCGTGTGGGCGAGAAAATGGGCCCGTCCTTCGAGTCCGAAGAAATCACCGATGTGGTAGAAAAAATCATCAAGTTCTATGTGGAAAAACGCCTCGAAAACGAGCCGTTTATCGACACCTACGAGCGTATTGGCATGGACCCGTTCAAGGAGCGCATCTATGGGTAAGGTAATCATTGATGGCGCCATCGTGGATAACCAGTGGCAACGCCTTGAGGGTGAGGCGCTGGAAGCTGAGCTGCCTTCCGGCAAGATCATTGTGCCGCTGGCCTACTGGCAGGCACACCGTGATGCCCTGCTCAACCGTGGTGATGTGGCCGTGTGGCTGGCGCCGGGCGAAGAACCGAAAGACCTGGAAGACGACCTGGCCGCCCTGCCCTTGGTCGCCATCCATTTCCCGGCATTCAAGGACGGCCGCGGCTATTCCTACGCTCGGGAGCTCCGTACCCGCTACGGCTTTAAAGGTGAAGTGAGAGCCACCGGTGACGTACTCCGTGACCAGCTTTTCTACATGACCCGTTGCGGCTTCAACGCGTTTGAAGTGCGTGAAGATCGCAGCATCGAAGAAGCACTTGAAGGCCTGAACGACTTCAGCGTCACCTACCAGGGTGACGTGAACGAACCACGCCCTCTCTATCGGCGCGGCTAGTCTTCAAAAAGCCTTCGTTCCGGGAAAACGCCGCTGTCGCATTAAAGCCAGCGGCGTTTTCGCATCCATACCAGTACCCCCACACTGACTACACCAATTCCCGCCATAAACCACCAGAACCCCGCAGGATCTTCAACACCTGGCAGGCCTCCCACATTGATCCCGAACAGCCCGGTAAGAAAACCCAACGGGAGAAACAACGCCGAGATCATCGCCAGTAGATACATGCGGTCGTTGATAGCTTCGTTTTGTACCGAGAAAACCTCCTCCTGCAACAAGGTGGCATGCTCACGGGCCGCATCCAGATCTTCCAGCAGACGCTGCAAGCGATCACCGGCCTCACGAAGCAACAAGGCATCGCCACCGGTGAACATGGTTTCGTTCTGCAACCGGGCCAACGCTTCACGCTGCGGCGCAAAAAAACGTCGCAACGTAATAGAGCGACGACGAATCTGGCTGAGACGTGGAGTCAGACTAATGGTCGGCGTCTCCTCAATGGACAATGCACAGTCCTCCACCTCGGATTCCAGATTTTCGATCACGTCTTCCATTCGCCAGATCAGCTGATCCACAAGCCGTGCGACCAGGCCCGGGATACCGACAGCGCCCTCACCAGCATCCAGCTCTTCTTGCACCGTCACCAGCGACAGCAATGTCCGTTTCTGGGTGCTGATCATGCCTTGGGGGCCGACCCACAATCGCAGGGCAATCATGTCTTCAGGGCGCGCTCCAGGGTGGAGGTTCACCCCGCGCAGATACACCAGCAGACCACCCGCCACCTCCGTGGCACGAGGCCGCGTTTCCATGGCGGTGAGCGCCGAAATCACCACCGGCGGAATGGATTGCCGCTCAAGCCACTGCTGACTCTGCGGCTGGGTATAATCCAGGTGCACCCAATATGGAGAGGTTTCGGTTAACGGCACCTGCGCATCAAACGCACTAGCCCCGCCCTGCCCATCCAGGCTCAGGGCTATTTTCAACCAGTGAGACTCGTTCATAAGCGTCCTTTACACTCAAAACTACATCACATCCTGTTACCCTAAACAGCATGCTTTAGCTGACAAAAGTGCACAAATAAAAAAGCGCGGATAAACCGCGCTTTTTACCTTTTGCCAGCTCTGTTTAAGCTCGGAGGCCTGCTATTGTCATGGCAGTTTCACTACAACTCGCCCGCGAACCCCGCCTGCCAGAATACGATCTATCCAATCGGTCACACCAGCAAGATCCGTTTCTGCAGCCTCCAGCAGCGCAAGCTCTCTCGGCATCCACTCATCAGCCAATAGCTGCCACATTTGCTGTTTGATCTCGCAGGGCAACTCAACACTATCCACCCCCAGCAAGTTGACGCCACGCAGAATGAACGGAAATACCGTCATCTCCAGTTTGGGTGATCCAGCCAGCCCGCAGCATGTCGCACTGCCACCATACTTGAGGCCCTTGAGGGCAGCGGCAAGCATCTCACCACCGACGCAATCCACCGCACCAGCCCATTGCTCTTTAGCCATCGGCTTGACCGCGCTTTCCAGAAACGCCTCACGGTCAATAATCCGCGCGGCGCCAAGAGCCGCCAGCCATTCACTGACATCCGTTTTACCGCTGACGGCGACCACCTCAAACCCCAGCTTGGCCAGAATCGCCACGCAGACACTGCCTACGCCGCCAGTAGCGCCAGTCACCAGCACCGGACCCTGATCCGGGTTAACACCCGTGTCGAGTAGCGATTCCACACTCAGTGCCGCAGTCAAGCCTGCGGTACCCAAGAGCATGGCATCACGAGGCGCCAGGCCATCCGGTAGAGGCACCAACCATTCCGCAGGCACGCGGATATATTCCGCATAGCCACCATCGGTGTTCATGCCCAGATCATAGCCGGTGCAAATCACTGCATCGCCCACGCTGAACGGGCCATCACTGGCCTCTTCAACCACACCCACGGCATCAATACCCGGCGTGTGGGGAAACTTGCGGGTGACGCCCTTGTTGCCGGTGGCCGACAGCGCGTCCTTATAGTTCAGGGATGACCACTGAACTCGTACCAATACACCGCCTTCACCCAGTTCACTCAGTTCGCGCTCTACCAGCGAGTTGGTATAGCCGGTATCCGTTTCGCGGGTTTGTAATGCCTGAAAACTCATGGGCCACTCCTCTGCGGTGCTCGGTATAAATAAAATTAATGGATCTGGCGCTGGCTACCACGGTGCCAGAATTTTTCCAGCACCCGATGCAAGGTTGCTTCCAGCGAGAATCCCAGCCTCTCGCCCAGCTTGCGCTTCGCTTCCCACTCGACCTGGTAGAGAGTCTGGCTGTCTTTGCGAAGTTGTAACAGCTCATCGCTGGTCATGATTTCATCAACAAGACCCAGCTCCTTTGCCTGGCTACCGAACCAGTGCTCGCCGGTGGCAACCTTGTCCAGGTCCAGCCCACGGCGGTTATCGCGCACGAAGCTTTTAAACAACTGATGGGTATCTTCCAGCTCTTCCTGGAACTTGGCCCTGCCTTTCTCGGTATTTTCACCCAGCATGGTCATGGTGCGCTTGTACTCACCGGCGGTCATCAACTCCACATCAATATCATTTTTCTTGAGTAGGCGATGAAAGTTCGGAATCTGCGCGACCACACCAATGGAGCCAATAATCGCAAAAGGCGCGGCGACAATACGATCAGCAATACACGCCATCATATAACCCCCGCTGGCGGCCACCTGATCCACCGCAATGGTCAACTTGATGCCCTGATTACGGATACGGCGCAGTTGCGAGGACGCCAGCCCATAGCTGTGCACCAGCCCACCCGGACTTTCCAGGCGAACCAGCACTTCGTCATCCTGGCTGGCGACCTGCAAAATGGCGGTAATTTCACGGCGAAGGTGATCCACGCCACTGGCCTGAACGTCGCCGTTGAAATCAAGCACAAACAGGCGCGGCAGGGTCTTGTCTTCGGTACCGGCTTTCTTTTTCTGCTTGGCTTCCAGCTTTTCCTGTTTGCGTTTGGCTTTATCAGCCTTCTTACGCTGAGCCTCCGGAATGATTTCCCTTTCCAGGGACTCCTTAAGATCGTCGAACTCATCATTGAGATGGCGGACTTTCAACTCGCCATCCTGGTCGCCCTTGCCCCGGTTACGCGACGCTGCTGCCGCAATGCCGCCCAAAATAAACAAAATCGCCACTACCAGGGTGGCGACTTTGGCCAGAAACATGCCGTATTCCATTAAAAACGCGATCACTGTTTATCTACTCTCCAGGGGATCCGGCGCGCGGCGCCAGTCAATTCAGGGAACTCAAACTCCCGCTGATTCTACATAAGCCAGAGCCATTGGGGTAATCAAGGGAGGACAAAGATCGGGCAGCGCAGCGCGTGCCAAGACAGGAAACACGCCAGCGGAGCATCCCCGCTGGCGGTATGGAGGATCAGTCCCAACCAGAAATGGCTTGCTGGGCACTGCCGTTCATAGGACGGGCCACCAGCCCGGTGGGCCCCACGTTGACTTGAAACAAGGCGCCATCGGCCATGGG
>NZ_LWEZ01001935.1:0-614 GCF_001634945.1 Alcanivorax sp. HI0044 | reverse complement strand
GGCTTTACGCGCGGAGAGCGCGGCATCCAGCAAAATAATGCCGAGCAGGGCGGCGGCCGATAACGGGAAGGCCAGGGCCACCAACAGCATAATCAGGCCGACCGCGCGGGCGGGTGATATCACCGGCGATGGTGGTGGCGGACACCGTCCAGACTCCGCCATCCTCCTGGGGGAAATGCACCCGGAAGGTGTCGAAACCGTGGCCTTTTGCCTGCTCCACCAGATCATCCAGATCCATTTTCTGATCCACCGCGCCAGACTCGGGCATGGGGGTTTGTTCCACCGCCCAGGGCACACGATGCAGCCCCTGTTCGTTCATGGCCGCATGATTCTGCGCTGGTTGTGCGGCGGTCGGTGATTCGGCCTGAACAAAGCCGGTGCCGGGGAGCGAACCCCACGGCTGTACAATCTTGCCGCCCCAGATGTTGGTCCAGGCCAACCCGGAAATCAGAAAGAACAGCAGCGGCACCGCGATCAGCCAACCCAGGCTCAGGTGCCAGCGACGCCAACCCGCACGTTGGGTTAGCGCACGGTCAGGCAGCAGTGAGCGCAGGCCGTCCTTCGGCCAGGCCAGGTACAGGCCGGTAACGATCATCAACACGGCAAGCCCCGCC
>NZ_LWEZ01001934.1:0-814 GCF_001634945.1 Alcanivorax sp. HI0044 | reverse complement strand
ATTGAAGCGGCGTTGGAGCAGGTAAACGCCCAGATGAGCACCTACCGACCGGATTCCGACCTTAGCCGTTTCAACAGCGCCGAGCCGGGGACGCTGATGAATCTGCCCTCGGATACCGTTAAGGTGATGACTGCCGCCTTTTCCCTGTCGGAACAAACCGGCGGCGCCTATGACGTGACGGTGGGGCCGCTGGTTAACCTGTGGGGCTTCGGGCCGGACCCGGACCGGTTTGAGCCACCAGAGGCCAGCGAAATCGAGACAGCGCAGGAACGGGTTGGCTGGCAGAAACTGCTGCTCAGCGACCAGCAACTGCTGCAGCCCGGCGGCATCTATGTGGATTTGTCGTCCATTGCGAAAGGTTTTGCGGTGGACAAGGTGGCGGCCTTACTGGATAGCCACGGGCTGAATAACTACCTGGTAGAGGTGGGCGGAGAACTGCTGGGCAAGGGCAGCAAACCCTATAAACAGCCCTGGCGGGTTGCCGTAGAACGCCCGATTGCGGGTGTTCGCGAGGTGGAGCAGGTGGTAGACCTGAAGAATATGGCCGTGGCTACCAGTGGCGATTACCGTAACTTTTTTGAGTCGGACGGCCGCTTGTATTCCCATACCATTGACCCCCGTACCGGTTACCCGGTGGAGCATCAGTTGGCCTCGGTGTCCGTTTTGCACAAAAGTGCCATGATGGCCGACGGTCTGGCCACCGCCATGACGGTGCTGGGCCCGGATGAAGGAATGGCTTTCGCCAAAGACCAAGAACTGGCAGTGTTTTTTATTGTCAGAACCAGTAAGGGCGTGGAAGAGTTATCGACTCCCG
>NZ_LWEZ01001933.1:0-614 GCF_001634945.1 Alcanivorax sp. HI0044 | reverse complement strand
CCCTCGATATTTTCCCGAATGGTCATGATGTCCACATTGTCATAGCGGGATTTCACACCGGGAATGGACAGGGCCGGGCGCACGTTGGCGAACAGGTCGAAGGTCTTGCGCAAGGTCACGTTCACGGATGTGAAGCCGCCGCCCACCGGGGTGGTGATAGGGCCTTTCAGCGCCAGGCGGTTGCGTTTGAGCACGGCGAGGGTGTCTTCCGGCACCAGCTCCAGGCCCTGATCCAGAGCGGTCTGCCCTGCGATGGCATACTCAAATTTCAGACCGCAATCCAGCGCGTCCAGTACCCGTACCGTGGCATCCACGATATCCGGTCCGATTCCGTCACCGGGGATAACGGTTACGGTATTCTCGTTCATACTGCCTCCTGATTGCGGTTAATAAGAGTTGGGCGGGGTGTGCCCGGGGTTCAGATGCTGGGTCCAGTAAAGAATAGGGCCCCCATTCTGCCACGTCACGGTCGGCAAAATGAATGCCGACAAAAGTCGCAGGCTACAATGACAGAGTGTTTTTGGCGCAGAAGGTTCGCAGAGAAAGCCCGGGCAGAAGTGGAATCAGGGTCATTGTTCATCCTCGAGTAACTGGGCCCCGGTGCCCTGCTCGGA
>NZ_LWEZ01001932.1:0-473 GCF_001634945.1 Alcanivorax sp. HI0044 | reverse complement strand
GCAGTCTCTGGCCTGGGCAATCAGCGAAACCCCAGGGGAAAACATCGGCAAAGAAATCCAGCAGCTTCGCCACTGGCTGGCACAGGACCATAGCCTGATCAGCAAGATGATCGCCAACGCCATGCTGGCCGAAAAACTGCAACTGGTGGCGCTTCTGGTTCAACAGGGAAAAATGTCCGCGCCGAATCTTGCGTCATTGAGCCCGACAGAAAGAAGTTTTCATTCGCCATTGAAGAAAGAATTCTCGCTGATGGCGCATTTCTTTCTCCATGAGCAATACCGTGAGGGACAACAAAGCGCGAGCTGGTTTGAGGAACTACAATTCAAGGCGGGCCTGAAAAAAAACATCAGCGTGAATCGCATGCTGCCGCTTTATCAGCACTATGCAGACCTGTCGGAGCAGCCGGTTGACGTTATTGAAGCTGATACGTTCCAGCCCGAACCAACCTCAACGAGCGAGGCAATTCGCAACC
>NZ_LWEZ01001931.1:0-780 GCF_001634945.1 Alcanivorax sp. HI0044 | reverse complement strand
TTAGCTTCTAGCTTCTAGCTTCTAGCTTCTAGCTTCTAGCTTCTAGCTTCTAGCTTCTAGCGTCCGGCGTCCGGCGTCCGGCGTCCGGCGTCCGGCGTCCGGCGTCCGGCGTCCGGCGTCCGGCGTTCTACATCGTATGCGTCGGTCGATCCGATTCCAGCGAGCCTGCCAGGTGATTTTCGATGGTGACGCGGGCAGTGTCATCCTGGTCAGAGAACTGCACGCCGATCCCGGCACTACGGTTACCTTGAGCGCCTTTGGGCGTGATCCAGATCACCTTGCCCGCCACCGGAATCTTGTCGGCTTCGTCCATGATATTGAGCAGCAGGAAGATTTCTTCTCCCAGCTTGTATTGCTTTTCGGTGGGAATAAACAGGCCGCCATTGGTAATGAAAGGCATGTAGGCCGAGTACAGCACCGCTTTGTCTTTGATGGAAAGCGACAGAATGCCACTACGACCGCCGGGCATTTTCATGAACGAGCCTCTTACGAAATTATTATTAATCTTTGAACAGTCGGTTCAAGGTTAGTGCGCTGCTGCCGCAGCGTCAACGCCCACCAGCACCAGCAACCACTGCTCGTACAGCAATTCCTTGTTGGGGTTGGCCCCGGACAGCAAGGCGCGGCGCCCTTCCAGCACCCGCTGGGCAGCCCGCAACAAACGCGCCGGTGGCACCGCCTTGCTGAGTCGCTCCAGCAGTGGAGCCAGGGATGCGTCGGCGCTCTGCTGGCCGGAGAAGCGCTGATGCAAACAGCGTGACAACCAGCCATAAATCACCC
>NZ_LWEZ01001930.1:0-713 GCF_001634945.1 Alcanivorax sp. HI0044 | reverse complement strand
GCAGCTTTTTTCCATGGCCGGGGCCATGTTCCTGTTGTGGATGGCATGGAAAAGCTGGCAGGCCGGCCGCGAGCCGCTACCCGCCGCGGATTCAAGCAAGCGCAGCAGCGTGCTTCGCGGCGCCGCCCGGGACGGATTCATGGTGGCGTTCCTCAATCCCAAGGTGGCCCTGTTTTTCCTCGCCGTGTTCAGCCAGTTTCTTGAAGCGGACATGAGCCACCTCGCCCGGGCCCAAATCGTACTCACCGCCATGTTTATCGATGGCGGCTGGTATGTGCTGGTGGCCATCCTGCTGGGACGCAGCCGCTTTCTGCCCTGGTTACGCGACCACCACCACTGGGTGGAGCGAGCCACCGCCGTGCTACTGGTGATCATCGCCGCCAGTGTGGTCATCAATTCACTGATCCGAACCGCTTGACCTTGGGGTTACCCCAAGGTCAATAATGCAAGCATGTCACGTGTATCGAGAAGACAATGCCGGGCGATGATCGCCACCTTGCTCGCCACCACCCTGATGGTGGTGAGCAGCTTGCTGTCTGCCAATACACTCACCATGGCCATGTCCACGGCTACCGACAGCCCCATGACGCCCTCCTCCATGACACACTGTCACCACTCTGCCGACACGCCCGACGGTGCCACTTTGTTTTACGGTAAAGCGATAGGTAAAGGTTTCGCCGGGGGCGATGCCATCGAAGGACAACCCCGGCACG
>NZ_LWEZ01001929.1:0-928 GCF_001634945.1 Alcanivorax sp. HI0044 | reverse complement strand
CGCGAATGCAGGAAACGATAAACACATGGGGGCGGTAACGCTGGACGAGTTTGTCGATCAGCGCGGGAGTGGGCACGTCATAGCCGAAAAACGGCACCGAGGGATTGCTGCGGTTGCCCGGATTATGGTCGGAAAGAATACCCAGGGTGCCGCCGGCTTTCATGGCCGCCAGCGCTTTTTTGACCCCCTGACTGTTGGTGGGAATCAGTACCGAGCCGGTGCGCTCTCGTGCTGCCTTGACCATGGCATCCATCAGCGTGGCCGGGTGAGGCTGGTACATGATCAGGGTCTTGTCCCGGCTGCCCTTGTCGCCCACATACAGGTTACTGATTTCCCAGCTGCCTTGATGCAGTGACAGCATCAACACCGGCCGTTCGCTGGCGCAGGCATCGAGAAAGGCCTGCTCGCCGTGGATATGGGTAACCCGCGACAGGGTTTCTTCCACAGGCCGGTGCCATACATGGCTGAATTCGGTGAGCGTGCGGCCCAGTTCGCGCAGGCTCTGGCGGCCGATTTTTTTGGCTTCCGCGTAGGACATTTGCGGGTGGGTGGCCAGCAGGTTGATCAACACCACCCGGTAGGCGCTGGCATAGCGCAGCGGCACCAGGGTAATCAGGGTGGCAATGGCGGCACCGAATCCGGTGACCAGCGGCAAGGGAAGCCAGGCAAGCAGGCGGACCACCATCCACAGACGGCGGCCTGGGTATTGTTTATTCATGTGTCAGTTCAATGGTCAGGGTTTCGCCATGCTGCGGAACCCGAAAATGTGCGTGTTCAATGTGTTGTTCTGTCAGGGCTCGAGCCAGCGCTTTTGGCGGTGCATCCATGGGTTCGTCAGTAAGCACGAAGGTGCCCCAGTGCATGGCCAGGGACTGGCGCGCCTGAATATCCTGATGGATTTTCACCGCTTCCGCCGGGTTGATATGCA
>NZ_LWEZ01001928.1:0-536 GCF_001634945.1 Alcanivorax sp. HI0044 | reverse complement strand
TCGTGAGGCAGAACCGGGAGAGAAGGCGTGAAATTTCCCCGGCCCAGCCAGGAGGAAATCAGCGTTAACCTGACACCCTTGATTGATGTGGTGTTCCTGCTGCTGATTTTCTTCATGGTATCGACCACGTTTGATGACAAGACACAGTTGTCGATCACCTTGCCGGAAGCCGATGGCGCTCCGCAGGCCCAGGTGGATGATCAGGTTGAAGTGACGATTACCTCCACGGGCGATTACCTGGTGAACGGCGAGAAGCTGGCGGCCAGTGACAGCAATGCGCTACGCACTGCGTTGCTGCGTCTTGGGCAGGATAAAACGGATCAACCGTTGCAAATTTATGCGGACGCCAATGTGGCGTATCAGGCTGTCGTGCGTGTTTATGACGTGGCCGGGCAGCTGGGTTTTGTTAAGCTGTCGCTCACCACTCGCGAATCCCCTAACGAGGCACAATGAGTCAACCTCTTCCCCCCGAGGACGTGTGGCCTACCTATAAACGGCTGCTGAGTTACGTCCGCCCTTACTGGTTCATGCTGATT
>NZ_LWEZ01001927.1:0-900 GCF_001634945.1 Alcanivorax sp. HI0044 | reverse complement strand
CACAGCCGCCGCCGTCATTTTTTCACCAACCAGATCAGTGGTTCCTGCTCGCCCAAGGAATCGCAGGCTGGGAATACCGCCGACAAAATCATCCACTTCAACCAGATCGTTCAGGCGATAGCGCAACAACCCGCTACCGGTACTCATCAACGGCATGACCTGCTGCCCGGCCTCCAGTTGCCAGGGAGCGAAAATACGGCCATCGGTGGGATCCTGAAATTCATACACGTGGCTGCGATACGCCAGTGGATAACGGCCCGCATAGGGAATGGTAACTACGCCTTCGGTGGCCCATAGTCCTTTGCCCTGAAACGCGGCCTGGGGAAGTAACGCATGCAGCTCTTTTGCCCACGGCGTGGAGGCCGCCGTATCCCAGGCACTCACCAGCGCCAGTTTCGGCCACAGCGCCATCAGAAAATCCGCGTTTAAGCGGCCGTCCCACTCACGCAGCAAGGCTGCCGCTTGCGGAGACCAGGGGCAGGAGTCCACGGCACCACCAAGCATGCGGTTTCCCCAGCGCCCGGTGTTGAGTACCTCTGCAAGTTCCTCTCGCCACTGCGCTATGGCACGCAGCATCCCCAGCCCGAAAGTAGGACTCCAGATCGAAAGCATGGATAAAGACGGGTCGCTAACCAGATACGCAAGGGTGGCAAACAGGGAATCATCAGAGGTTCTCGCCAACGCCACATCCTGTGGCACACACTGGGTTGCCCCGGCCAGCAGGCGCTTGCCCATGGACATCAACTGGATGTCGTCGTTCACATCCTCACGCATATTGTCGCGCAGCGAGGTGGGCACCCAGGACATGGACCAGTAATGACGCCCTTGAACCAGTCGGGGGAACTGCCGGTACAAATCCACAATCCAGGGGCTGATGGCCGCATCCAGTTCACCGAGAAA
>NZ_LWEZ01001926.1:0-819 GCF_001634945.1 Alcanivorax sp. HI0044 | reverse complement strand
TCCAGCACCACGGACGCCGGCAACTCCAGGCCGATAACGGCGTCTTCCACTTTCAGGGCCAACACCCCTTCGGTTTCTTCCGTGATGAACGCCAGCTCATCGCTGATATCTTCCTGCTTGAGCAAGTATTGGGAGAAATCCTCATTATCCATGAAGATGTAGTCATCCCCGTCCACATAGGAAAACTGCACCGCACGGCGCTGCAATTCCACCGTGGCCACGTCATCATCCCCCTTGAAGCGCTCTTCAAACTTGGGGCCACCACCGACGGCACTGGCCTTTACCCGGTACAAGGTGGCCGCACCCCGGGCAGAAGGCGACTGCACCTCAATCTGGCGGATGGCATACAGGGTGCCGTTGACTTCGATAACGTCGGATTTTTTCAGTTCACTGGCGCGGGTCATGGCAGGGCGATGTCCTTGTGAGTAAAAAAGACATGGTATCCGAGCTTAAAGGTGTGGCGCCAGATAACAGGAAGGAGGAATACAGTGGACAGCGAAAAGAAGGAAAACCCTTCTCTGTTTGGAAAGCCAGGCAGCCGCCCCCAAATGCTGAGTGCGGCCTCAAGCATTGAAAAAAAGGACAAAAATCAACCGCGAGCTTTCAACTGTCCACTATCAACTGTCAACTGCTCTTCCACCCGTTCATGCGCCCGCACAGACAGTGCCTTGCGGTCCATGCCCTCCCCATCCAAAGGCGTACAAAAATGCAGGCGCACGCGGATTTTTGGGCGGAGCAGCATAGCCCACAAGTGATCGTGGAACTCATCGTCACCAATAAAGGCCAGCCCCGGATCCGGGGCGCCCATGCTATCCAGGT
>NZ_LWEZ01001925.1:0-881 GCF_001634945.1 Alcanivorax sp. HI0044 | reverse complement strand
ATGAATAAAGATTTGGGGCTGGCGTTACAAGCAGGCCTGAGCACCCAGTCCGCCACCCCCATGGGTAACTTGGCAAAAAGCTTGTATGCCACCCATGGAAATCATGGCTACTCGGATAAGGATTTTTCCAGCATTCAGGCATTCTTTCGGCACGATGACGATTAACTGTTATCAACAGGTGATGTCGGCTTGCGCCTTCGGCTAAGTCGACCTACGAGAGCGTTGCTAGGTAAAGGGGATGTGCCGCTGGGGTTGGCCGAAGGCGTAACTCGACGTTCTGTACACTGGGGCAGACGCGTGAATCGTGCATGAATCATTGCGCCTGTGAGCGCCGCAGTATGGGCGCTCACAGGGAGTAACAATCAGGCGATGTTATTGATGCGCGGACCTTCACGGAACAGTTGGTCCAACTCACCTTCGTAATACGCTTCTACCCGCGGGTTCATCACTTTCTTCCACAGTGGCGGTACCATGGCCAGCAGCATCATGGTGGCATAACCGGCCGGCAGCTGTGGGCTTTCGTTATAGTGGCGCAGCACTTGGTAGCGACGTTTGGCGTAGGCATGGTGGTCGCTGTGGCGCTGCAGCTGGAACAGTACAAGATTGGTGACTAGATAATTCGAGTTCCAGCTGTGGGCCGGGGTGACCCGCTCATAGCGGCCGGTTTGCAGCTGTCGACGATGCAGGCCGTAGTGTTCAATATAGTTGACGATTTCCAGTGCCAGCGCCGCAAAGAAGCTCTGGCCAACAAAGAACAACACGCCCTNCCAACCCCAGAGCATACCGAAGGTCACGGCGAACAAGGCGGAGATGCTGTACCACCAGATCAGTTCATTATGAACGCTGATGTTCTTCTTGCCCTTACGCTCCAGGTATTTCTT
>NZ_LWEZ01001924.1:0-827 GCF_001634945.1 Alcanivorax sp. HI0044 | reverse complement strand
ATCTTCCTCGACCTGCGCGATCGCAATGGTCTGGTCCAGGTGGTCTTCGACCCGGATACGGTGGAAGCTTTTGCCCTGGCCGATAAAGTGCGCAGCGAGTATGTCGTGCGCCTGAGCGGCCGGGTGCGCATGCGCGACGAAGCGGTGCGTAACAGCAAGATGTCCACCGGTGACATCGAAGTGCTGGGCAAGGAACTGACTATCCTCAATGAGGCCGAGACGCCGCCGTTTGAGCTGGATGCCCATTCCGCCGCCGGTGAAGAGGTGCGCCTCAAGTACCGCTATATGGACCTGCGCCGCCCGGAAGTGCTGAAAAACTTCCAGTTTCGTTCGCGTCTGACCCATGTGGTCCGTGCCTTCCTGGAAGGCGAAGGTTTCATGGACGTGGAAACCCCGATCCTGACCCGCGCTACCCCGGAAGGGGCCCGTGACTATCTGGTACCCAGCCGGACCCATCCCGGCAGCTTCTTTGCGTTGCCGCAGTCTCCGCAGCTGTTCAAGCAGCTGTTGATGGTGGCGGGTTTTGATCGTTACTACCAGATTGCCAAGTGTTTCCGTGACGAAGACCTGCGCGCCGATCGCCAGCCGGAGTTTACCCAGATTGATTTGGAAGCTTCCTTTGTAGAGGAAGAAGACATCATGGGGATTACCGAGCGGATGGTGCGTTCGGTGTTTAAAGAATTGCTCGATGTGGAGCTGCCGGACTTTCCGCGCATGCCGTTCTCTGAAGCCATGCAGCGTTTTGGTTCCGACAAGCCGGACCTGCGTATTCCGCTGGAGCTGATCGACATCGCCGATCTGCTGGCCGGTGTGGACTTCAAGGTATT
>NZ_LWEZ01001923.1:0-574 GCF_001634945.1 Alcanivorax sp. HI0044 | reverse complement strand
GGCCTACGATCAGGCCGGCTTTGGCGACCGGCTGGTGCAAGGCCGCTGGGCTGGTGAGCAGCAACTGGTCGATGATGCGGCGACGCAGATCCGGCGCCTGCACCAGACCCATGCCGCACCCCTGTTTGTGCTCGGCGAAAGCCTGGGTGGCGCCGTGGCCATACTGGCCGCCCAGCAGGAACCGGACAAGGTCGCCGGGTTGATGCTGGCCGGGCCCGCGGTGCGCGAAGGGATTCGTTTTCGTTATGGCTGGAACGCCGCCATCGCCACCGCTGCTACCCTGGCGCCGGGTTACCGCCTCACCGTTGAACGCAACGCCGATGATCCCACCCTCGCCCCAACCAGCGCTCAACGCCTGGCCGAGGATCCGCGCGTTATGCGTGAGGTTCGGATGGACGCGTACTGGGGGCTGATCAAGCTGGCGGACAGCGCCAGCGATTCGGCCAACAACCTGAACATCCCGACACACTGCTGCTGTACGGTGGCAAGGACCATTCCGTCCCGGAAGCAGGCATTCGCCACCTGCAGGCGCATTTATCCGCCAACGACCGGGGGGAATACCGTTTCTATCCGA
>NZ_LWEZ01001922.1:0-1139 GCF_001634945.1 Alcanivorax sp. HI0044 | reverse complement strand
CGGTAACCTGTTGTTGGAGGACCGTTCCCGACCTTCCAGGCCGAGAACGGTCAAAATCTCCAAGACCCGCTATCCCGTCGATCGTAATGCCGCTCCTCTTAAGTGAACGGCATTACGCCTAGTGCGGGGTTTTCTTTTTTGGGGGCGAGTTGAAAGTTCAAAGTTTAAAGTTGAAACGCGGACAGCAGCCGGAGGCAATCGAAAAACTCCGGAGCCGCGCCGCTGACGCTCTACTGAGCGTAATATCAATCTAAAACAGGAAGCGCGGCTATATCAGTCCTTCGGGTGGCACTAGCGTCCCTCGTGTTTTAACTTTCAACTTTGAACTTTCAACTCACCCTTCCCATAATCCCCTTTCACACCTGACAGGCAACTACATGCAACCCAGAGACAACAAACTCCGCCCGCACTTTGCCCTGGTGGTCGCCACCATGGTGGCGTTGGGGCTGGCGCATGCCTGGGTGAACCCTTGGCTGGCGTTTGATCGGGCAGCGATTGAGCAAGGGCAGGTGTGGCGACTTTTTACCTGCCATCTGGTGCATCTCAACCACTGGCACATGCTGCTCAATTTGGCGGGTCTGGTGCTGTGCGGCTATTTTTTCACGGATCTGCTTGATCGGGTCCGTTTCTGGAGCTGGCTGCTGTTTTGTGGATTGGTCACCGGCCTGGCGTTGTATTTTCTGGATACCGGGTTGCAGCATTATGTGGGGCTGTCCGGTATCCTCCATGGCTTGTTGGTCTATTGCCTGCTTCAGGGCTGGCGGGGGAATCCCTGGTTGCATTCACTGGTGTTGCTGGTGATTGCCGGGCGCATTGTCGGTGAGCAGCAGGCAGGCTATGACGTGGAGTATCTCCGTAGCTGGATCGACGGGCGGGTTTATGTGAATGCCCACCTGTACGGTGCCCTGGCCGGAGTGTTGTTGTTTGGGGGAATCACGGGTGTCGAATACGGCAGAAAACGCAGAACAGGAAACACAGAAAGATAATAAAGCATCAGGGTGCATGACCATCCTGTTTCCCGGGGTTTTCCTGGTGGCAGGCCTGGCGGTGATGTTCTTTGTGGGGCTCAAACCCGCCTTTCAATACTGGCAAGCCGGAAGCTGGGACCGGGTGCCGGCCACCGTGCTTAGCAGTACGCT
>NZ_LWEZ01001921.1:0-1717 GCF_001634945.1 Alcanivorax sp. HI0044 | reverse complement strand
CGTTCACGGCGATAACGGACCGGGTGACCCTCGAACGGATCCATACGTTCGATTTCGCGGTGGTCCCACAGCTGGTACAAGACGCCCTGCACCTCCGGCCCGCCATGGTCCGCCTTCACGATGTTGGCGTAGGCAATCCCTTCTTTGCCATGGGCGCGCTTGTTAAACGCCAATTGCCAACCGGGTAATTGCGCCCGTAACGATTGCCGATAGCGCATGCCCCGCACCGCCATTCGTGCCGGGTTCATGTTCGACCCATAGGCAAAGTAATAATCACACTCCACACATCACTCCTGGTTATTGCTGGACGCCGGATGCCCGACGACAGACGCCTGCATTCAAAACCTGAAAAACTTAAACCCTGGTCGCCATGCTCTCTGCACAAAACACATTACCCATTATTTCCTGAATAATGGCCCTCCCTCAAAAGGAGGCACCGCAAGAGCGAGAGCTCCTTAGCCCATGGGGTTTCACGTCAGGCATCCAGCCTCGAGCGTTAGGCAAAGCGCAGAACATGGCTACCAGGTAATACCACAGGCAGGCGCCCTCTTGCCCACGGCGAGCCCGCTTTATGCCACGCAAACCGGTTATCTGCACCCGCTTGCATGGCATCGCATGACAGGCTAACGTGAATTAACGGGCCGTGCTGAACGATCCGCTGTGATCGTGCTCGCGTCCCCCCAAGGAAACGTACCGGGAGGTGCCCATGTCTCAGGCGAACCGGCAACACCCTGGCGGAAACAATGTTGTTTCCTTCTCTCCACGCCGCAAAGCGGCCAAGCCCCCCATTTTGCGTTTATCCCCGGAATACGATGGCATTGAGCTGTTGTATGCCAATGATCATCACCCTGACAAACTGTTCTCACTGAAAATACTGGCCTGGGCAAGACTGGCCAATGGCGACACCGTGGCCATGGTTCCCTGGCTCAAGGAACCGGTCACCGCCATGGCGCTGGCCGACCCGCTGAATGGCCGCTGGGAAGGTTACCGTCTGCCCGGCAGCGATTACCTGTTCGTGGAGGCACCGGAACACAAGGTACAGGAAATGGATGCGGCCCTGTCGTTCTTCGGCAAGCCACAACCCGGCGAACAGGCCATTCAGGAAATCCCGGATACCATCGGCACCCATGCGGTCTTTTCAGAAGACAACTTCCACACCATCAGCCTGATGGAAGTGGTGAGCTGGAAGCTGTTTGCCGATGGCACCCTGTCGGCCATGGTGGCACAGGAAAACGACCCGGTTGAGACACCGATTCTGCCCGGCGCAGAATGCTTGACCACCGCACAATCGCTACCGGCCTTCCGGTATTTCTTCCAGCACGGCATTGCCAACAAGTTAAAGGAGAGAGACCCGGAAGCACTGGCGGCGGTGGCCATGCTGGCAAAAAGCTGAACGATGACGAATATTCAGGCAGTGCGAAACAACACTGGCACGGGCTAGGCACTGAACCCGGAAAACGAGTTTCTCCGGGCTTCAGGCTAACGGCGATGTTGTGTCACTCAGCTTTTTTTCTTTTCGATCCAGTACAGGTAAAGGTCACCGTCCTGTTCTTGTGTCAGTAGGGTATGACCGAGAAACTGACAAAACTTGGGGATATCCCGCTCGGTAGAAGGGTCTGTGGCCCGCACTTTCAGCACCTCACCCGGCGCCATATCGCGCACTTTGTTATGCAGCATCATGACCGGCTCCGGGCATAGCAGGCCGGTGGCATCAAGG
>NZ_LWEZ01001920.1:0-789 GCF_001634945.1 Alcanivorax sp. HI0044 | reverse complement strand
TGGGCCGCGTTTTACCAGAAATACCACCGCGAATTGCGTGAAAACCTGCCGCACGAAACACGGCAGGCATTACGCCAAACAGCCAAAGATGGTCGTCTTACGTTAGTGTATGGCGCCAGGGATGAAGCCCATAATAATGCGGTGGCGCTAAAGATGTATCTGCAGGATTCGTCAAATCCGTGAAGGAAAATCAACGCGGGCAGAAACAGTCCCGATTGTTTTAACAGGGCCATTACTTCATCGGCGGCACTACCGTAACCGGGTCCAGCTTGACCTCGAACCAGTTCAGGCGCCAATCCAGATGAGGGCCTGTGGCTCTCCCGCTGGCACCGACTTTGGCCACGGGCTCGCCCTGCTTCACCGTCTGCCCGTCTTTCACCAGCACCTCGCTAAGGTGGATCATGGTGGATGACACTCCATAACCGTGGTCCATAATCAAGGTGCCACCGGAATAATAATTGTCCTGTTGCACCAAAGTGACCACCGCATCCGCTGGCGCCACCACCACCGTACCCGTGGGCCGGGCCACATCCACGCCATAGTGTGGCCGGCCAGGCTTGCCGTTATAGACTCGCTGACTGCCATACACACCACTGATACGCCCGGTGAGTGGCCACTGAAAATCACTGAGAAAGGCCATCAGGTCGGAATCCGTATCCCGCGCAGTTTTGATCTCGGCCACTTCTCGACGTATTCGTTTCAACACCGCTTCCGGTGGCGGTTCGACCGTGCGTTTGGGCACGCCTTCAATACGCTGAATCGCATATTCACGTTTCTCCAGCATCACCG
>NZ_LWEZ01001919.1:0-1259 GCF_001634945.1 Alcanivorax sp. HI0044 | reverse complement strand
CGAGCGTAGCAATGCGGAAGCCCGCGAGATCTCCGAAAAGGCGGGTGAAATCTTTAATCAGGTTTGCACCGTGGCAGAACGGCTCAACAAGCTGGGCGGCACCCTGAAAACCGTCAGCAGCCACTACAACAACCCCATAACGGCGCTGGCGGGGCAGCAGGGCCTGTATGGGAAAGTGGAGCGCTTCGGCCAGCTTTCCACCAAAGTTAGCAAGTCACTGCCGAGCTTGGAGCCTGTGCATACCGATATTGAATCCGAGCGCCTTGCCTTGATCGTAGAGCCGCTGGAAGAACCAGAAGAGCAAGATGAGGAAACAACCGCTCAGGGCGAATCGATAGACCAGATCAGCGACCAATCACATACAGATGCTGACGAATCAGCAGATGAAACACCGAATCAAGAGATCAACTAAATGCTCACAGGCCAGCTAAAAAACGACATCGACAAACTCTGGGAAAAATTCTGGACCGGGGGCATCACCAACCCCCTCACGGTTATCGAGCAGATCAGCTACCTCATGTTCGCCCGCATGCTCGACATGCAGGAAGAAGTGGCAGAGCGTAAAGCCGCCCGCAGCAAGAAGGAGTTCGACCGCCTGTTCCCGAACACCCCCGAAGGTCAGCTACTGCGCTGGAAGAACTTCAAGAACCTCAGCGGTAAAGAGCTGCATAAACACCTCAAAAATGAGGTCTACCCCTATTTTGCCAGCCTGGGGCAACATGCAGAAGAGGAGGGCCTGGGCAGCGAAGGCAGTGCCACCCAGGCCCTGGGTCACATCGGCGAATACATGAAAGACGCCGATCTGGAGATCAAGAACGAATCCGTACTGGTCTCCGCCGTGGAAATGGTCGATAACCTGCCGCTCACCCAGAGCGACGTGAAAGGTGACATCTACGAATACCTGCTCAGCAAACTCACCACCGCCGGCATCAACGGTCAGTTCCGTACCCCGCGCCACATCATCGATGCCATGGTGGAGCTGATCGACCCGCAACCCACCGATATCATCTGCGACCCGGCCTGCGGTACCGCCGGTTTCCTGGCCCGCACCATGGAATACCTCAACCGGGTGCATTCCAGCGATGCCGGTACCTTCGAAGACGAGGAGGGCAACAAGCACTACACCGGCGACCTGTTGGACCCCTACCGGGAACACATCAATAAACAGATGTTCTGGGGCTTCGACTTCGACACCACCATGCTGCGCGTCTCCAGCATGAACATGATGCTTCACGGCGTAAACGGCGCCAATATTCTGT
>NZ_LWEZ01001918.1:0-1242 GCF_001634945.1 Alcanivorax sp. HI0044 | reverse complement strand
CACCGGTCAGCTGCTTTACCAGGGTATGACCATTGGCATCGCAGAGCGCATCTTTCAATAACGGCATGGCCTGAGCCATGTGCTGGGCCAGCGTGTAAGGCGGGTTAATGATCAACATGCCCGTACCGGTCATGCCGCGGCCGGAAGCATCCGGGCGCACGCAGCATTCCACCCGCAACAGATTGGGAATCCCCGCTTTCACAAAACGGCGAATAAAGCTTTCCGTGCGGTTGCGGTCCAGCACCGGGTACCAGATGGCATAGGTGGCGGTGGCAAATTTCTCCATGGCCATTTGCACCGCAGGCAGCACGCCGTTGTAATCCGCTTCCATCTCGTAGGACGGATCAATCAGTACCAGACCGCGCCGATGCTGGGGCGGCAGCAATGCCTTGAGCCCCTGCCAGGCATCTTCCTTGAGCACCTGCACCCGCTTGTCGTCAGCGAACTCACGCTTGAGCAGGGCAAAGTCAGTGGTGTGCAGCTCCGTGCACTGCAGCACATCCTGCTCACGCAGCAGGCGGGCGCTGATCAGCGGCGAACCGGGATAGTCCGTCAGCCGCCCCACCGGGTTCAGCTTTTCCACCAGCGACACATACTGGTCAATCACCCCCACCCCGGTGCGCTTGCCAAACAACCTGGCAATCCCTTCCTGGTACTCACCGGTCTTCTGCATGTGCTCACTGGCGATGGCATAGCTGCCTGCACCGGCGTGGGTGTCGTGCACCGTGAAGGGTTTGTCCTTCTTCTTCAGGTATTCAATGATTGCCATCTGCACGATGTGCTTGAGGACATCGGCGAAATTGCCGGCGTGGTAGCTGTGGCGGTAGGACAACATGACATACATCCAGAATGAGCTGAAAGCGGCAGTGTAGGACAACCAGCCCTTATGGCAATAAAAAACCGCCCCGAGGGGCGGTTTACATTCCTGGCTTCTTGGCGGGGATCCTCTATCTGGACACTCTTTTGCCTGTGCCAGCCAAGCCTGATTTGGCCATGGGCTCCATGCCACCCACCTCGTCTTCGCCATCGCCTTCATACAACGGGAAAGAACCTTCCGTACGAGAGATGACCACATCGTCAAGTACCCAGCCACGGAAACCGTTATAAAGCTCATCTTCCGTAGAGAAGACAAAACGCAGCACAACGTCCGATTCACCTGCGTAAGCATCCAGAGAAATGGGCTCCTGCTGTGCATTGACGGGCGGAGCATTAAAACCCGCATTGGAATAGGGGATTGCATCC
>NZ_LWEZ01001917.1:0-1920 GCF_001634945.1 Alcanivorax sp. HI0044 | reverse complement strand
ATGCCAACGCTGTTGAAACGTTATACTGCACTGTTTGCCGCCAGCTGGTTCCCCGGTTACCAGGGCCAACTGCGCGGATTCTCGTTGCAGCGGCTGCTGGTGATGCTGCTGTTCTGGCCATTATTCCTGCTGGTACAGGGAATCAATGGCATCGGCCTGGGGCTGGATTATCT
Source organism: Alcanivorax sp. HI0044 (assembly GCF_001634945.1). Lineage (NCBI taxonomy): Bacteria > Pseudomonadati > Pseudomonadota > Gammaproteobacteria > Oceanospirillales > Alcanivoracaceae > Alcanivorax > Alcanivorax sp. HI0044. The sequence continues at coordinate 1,747 of NZ_LWEZ01001917.1, read as the reverse complement.
GCTGTTCCCGGCGTTCCGGCGCGTGGCGGTGCGTCAGCCGTTGTTTGTGACCGGAGTGCCGCGAAGCGGCACGACCTTTCTGCATCGCCTGCTGGCCATGGATACGCGTTTCACCACCACGGCGCTGTGGGAGCTGCTGTTTGCGCCCTCGATTACCCAGCGCTATTTCTGGACCGGTGTCGCTCGCCTGGATACGTTGATAGGCCGCCCAGGTGGGCGGCTTCTGTTTTGGGCGGAAAGGCGTTTGTTGGGTGGGCTGGACGGCGTGCACAAGACCGGGCTGCTGGATCCGGAAGAGGATTATCTTGGGTTGATCCCGGTGTGGGGCTGCTTTTTGCTAGTGCTTGTGGTGCCTGTTCCTGCCCTGTGGCAACTGACATTTCTGGACCGCGATGGCCGCCCGGAAGAAAAACAACGACTGATGCGCGCTTACCGCCGTTTTATTCAGCGCCACCTTTATTTTCACGGCCCGGAAAAAATCCTGCTATCGAAGAACCCGTCGTTTACCCCGTGGATGGAAACCTTGGCCGACGCTTTCCCGGATGCCCGTTTTATTGGCTGCCTGCGTAGCCCCACCGCGGCGGTGCCATCGCAAGTAAATTCCATTCTTATAGGCGCGCGCCTGTTCGATGGTCGCGACACCACCGCCTACTGGCGCGAAGGGTTTCTGGCGATGCTGGAATACTACTATCGCCATCTGCTGGAGGTGGTAAATCAGCTGCCGGAACAGCGCCAGGCGCTGTCGGTGATGGAGACCCTGGCATCGGCTCCTGGCGAGACCGTACTGGGTTTTTACCAGCGGTTTGGCTGGCAGCCCGACGCGCAATTTTGTCAGCGGCTGCAGGAACAGGACCGCAAGGCCAGGCAGTACCGCAGCGCCCATCAGTATTCTCTGGATGCCCTGGGTGTCAGTGGTGAGGCGTTGCTGCACAGGTTTGGCTGGGTGTATGAGCGCTTCGGATACCCGCTCCCCAGCACTGATGAAAAACCGCTGTAGGAGCGCCGCTTGAGGCGCGAACCAAAATAGTTTCGATTTTCGAAACTCGCTTCTCGTGGCTCGCAGCTGATGAGGCAAGCAGATTCGCGCCTCAAGCGGCGCTCCTACGGCGAGTTCGGGGTTCGTTACATCTTGTCGCAATTACACCGTCATGGCGTGACGCTCCTGTCACATTAACGACATGAGCGGCCGGGATACTGCCGGCCATGGATACCAAAGAGCTACGCATACTGTTTGTGGTGGATGCGATCAAAGGGCGGAATGGCGTCGGCGCCTACTTCCAGGACCTGGTCTCGCATCTGAAAGATCAGGTGGCGCAAGTGGAACTGGTGCAGCCCTGCATGGAGGAACCGCATCCTTGCCAGGGCGCTTCCATACCGATCCCCGGCGACCCCACCCAGCGACTCTTTTTTCCCAAAGTGCGTGAATTGAGCGCCCTGGTCTGGGAAATGAAACCGGATGTGATCGTGATTCCGGGGCCCGGTATTTTCTCCATGATCGGCTACTGGATCGCCAAGAAATGGGGGATTCCGGTGTGCGTTACCTTCCAGACAGATTACAACCGCCTGGTGGAGTTGTATTGGGGAAAACGGCTGGCGCGATTGGCTGGCGGTTTTCTCAACTGGGTGAACCGCACCCTGTTTCAGGGCAGCGAAACCGCCGCTACCATCTGCGAATCGATGATCGCCCAGGCCCGGGCCGCGGGGGCGCGCAATCCACAGCTGGTGGGCACACCGCTGGCCCGCGAAT
>NZ_LWEZ01001916.1:0-701 GCF_001634945.1 Alcanivorax sp. HI0044 | reverse complement strand
CCATGGCCACCAACCCCAACTGGCGACTGTGCGCAAACAGCGGTTGCTGCACCCGGAACAGTTCCGGTACCCAGCGGGATGCCTGACTGATCAGGGCCTGATCCTTTTCCCGTTTTTGTGCGTAGGCCTGCAGGGTCGCCAGGCTACCGGGGTCGGCATTGCCGCCTACGGTCTGCGCCAGCGCCAGCAGATCCCGCACCGCCAGATTAAAGCCCTGCCCGGCTACCGGATGCAGGGTGTGAGCGGCATTACCGACCACCACGCCATGGGGCACCACCTGGGCACAGGCCTCGGTGAGGATCAGCGGGTAGCGCTGGCGTTCACCGATACCACAAAGCCGTGGCGCCTCTGCCGGGCAACGACCTTGCAGCTGCGCCAGTGCTTCGTCGTCCGCCAACGCCATCCACTGGTCCACCTGCGCCCGCGGGCCGGTCCACACAAGCGCCATGCGCTGGTCGGGCAGCGGCAACAGGGCCAGTGGGCCGTCATTCAGAAAGCGTTCGCAGGCGATTCCCTTGTGGGGCTCTTTCAGGGACAGGTTAGCGATCAACGCATCGTGACCAGTGTCGTGGTCACGGGCGCTAATGCCGAGCCACTCCCGGGTCTTGGACCGGGCGCCGTCGGCGGCGATCAACAGCGGCGTTTCCACCACCTCGCCACTGGCCAGAGTGATTTGGTAACCGCCCTCCTGCCGGCGAATA
>NZ_LWEZ01001915.1:0-947 GCF_001634945.1 Alcanivorax sp. HI0044 | reverse complement strand
CTGTATTACTGTTTGTGAGGATGGTGAGGCTTTCGGTGTGGTTTTTGACCCGGACCCGATTCCCCCGCACCTGCGCCAGTTTCTTCTTGAGCGCGACATGGCTACCGCTCTCAACCTGGTCAGGGAAATCACTTTTCAAGGGGTGGAATTCAAGGGGGTCGAGTTCACCGGTGAACCGGATGTCAGTGCCTCTGCCATTGAAAGCCTGTGTGGCATCGCTCCTGCCTTTCATGCCAGTGCCAACCGCATTCTGGTCAACCGCGCTGGCGCCGGTCAGCCGTTCCCCGGTTACGATCCGGTACTTACCCGCATGCTCGAACAGCAATGCCAGAAGCGTATGGATACCGTGGAAAACAGCGGCCTTGCCGGCAAGGTTCGGCAGAAACTGCTCGGTGAACTGGGCCTGGGGGCCACTCTCAATGACATGGCCAGCGAGCTGGCCCTCTCCACTCGCAGCCTGCGCCGCAAACTGGAACAGGAGGGCGCCAGTTACCGGGATCTGGTCGAAGAAGAACGTCGCCAACTGGCGCTGCAATTACTGAACACCACTACCATGAAGATCGAGGAATTGGCGGCCCATTTGGGATACACCGATGCCGGAGGCTTCGTGCGTGCCTTCCGTCGTTGGCAGGGATGTTCGCCCAGCGCGTATCGAGAGAAGGCGTAGGATGTCCCGCGGATTTTTTGTGACCCATAAAAAAGGGCCTCCCACATTTGGAAGGCCCTTTTTAGATGGCACGCCCGAGAGGATTCGAACCTCTGACCTTTGCCTCCGGAGGGCAACGCTCTATCCAGCTGAGCTACGGGCGCAAAACTTGAAGAACTTGGGGTTCAACGGGCGCGAATGATAGCGGGTTGCGGCGGTCTCGTCCATGGATTGGGTGCATCCTGTGTCGGGATCGCTATAATCGGCGCGCCGGGAGCGCCTTCCGGTATCCGAGTATAAG
>NZ_LWEZ01001914.1:0-6952 GCF_001634945.1 Alcanivorax sp. HI0044 | reverse complement strand
TCAAGTTGCAGCATCTGAACATGGTGGCGTTTGACGGGCAGCAGCCGGGTTTCACTGATTGGCTGCTGCCCGTCAAACGCCACCATGTTCAGATGCTGCAACTTGAGTGCACCGTTAGCGGTGTGGCCTTGCCAGCCGGGGTAACGGTCGCTGGTAATGAAGGCCATGCCGGCCGGAGCGATGGAGGGGGTCCAGTGCAGCAAGGGCTGGGCGTAGCCTTTTTTCTCGGTGTCGCCAATGCCGGGGCCGTAATATTCCCGGCCATAGGTAATCACCGGCCAGCCATAATTGACGCCGGGTTTTACCACATTGATCTCGTCGCCACCGCGGGGGCCATGTTCATTGAGCCAGGGTTTGCCGGTCTGCGGGTGCAGGGCCAGGCCCTGGGGATTGCGGTGGCCCCAGCTCCAGATCTCGGTGGCCTGGTCGGCCTGACCCACCAGTGGATTGTCTTCCGGGATGCGGCCATCGTCGTGCAGGCGCAGAACGCTGCCGGCGGGGTCTTGCGTATTCTGGGCGCGCTCGCGTTGCCCGCGGTCGCCAATGGTCATAAACAGGTAGCCGTCATTATCGAACAGGATGCGACCACCAAAATGCTTGCCGGTATTGGTGCAGGATTTCTCCGCCGTATAAATGGTACGGAAGTCGCTCAGGGTGCCGGCTTTATAGGTGCCGTAGCCCACTGCGGTGGTGCCGCCCTCGTCGCCGCAGGGTCTGGCATAGCTCAGGTACAGGCGCCGGTTCTCGGCGAAGTCCGGGTGGGGCAGCACATCGAACAACCCGCCCTGTCCGGAGGCCACCACGTCCGGTACGCCCTCCACATTGGCGTCTTGCAGTTCGCCATCCACAACCCGTCGCAGGGTGCCACGCCGTTCCGTAATCAGCCATTCGTTGTCTGAGACAAACGCCAGTGACCAGGGGTGATGCAGGCCACCGGTGATTGCGGTGGCGGTAATGCTGTTGTCGGTCTGTGGCTCCAGGGTGGCGGTGGTGTCCGCGCAGGCGCTGAGGGCAAGGCTGGATAGCATGGTGATAATGACAGTGCGCATGGCAGGCTCCGGATCGAATATGATTCGAAGCATGCCATGGGCCTGTGGCAGTGAAAACCGTTGTTACTCCGGGTGCGTCTGGAAGCCGACGCTGAAACGGTTCCACATATTGATAACGCCGATCACGTAGCTCAGGTCACTGCGTTCTTTTTCGCTGAAGTGTTCCGCCAGAGCTGCATAGGCGGCGTCACCATCGCCGCCCTGGCTGAGGCGGGTCAGGTATTCGGTCCAGCCCAGGGCTGCTTGCTCTCGTTCGCTGAACCAGTCGGTATCGCGCCAGCCAGCGACAGTATCTATGCGTGCGTTGTCCTCCCCCAGTTTACGTGCTTGGGCGGCGTGCATGTGCATGCAAAAGGCGCAGCCGTTGATCTGTGATGCCCGCAGTTCCACCAGGGCGATCAGTCGCTTATCCAGCCCGGTGGCGTCGATGACGGCCTGGGTGTTGAACATGGCTTTCATGGTGTCCGGTGAGGCGGTGTAGTAATTGAATCGGGCTTTCATGATGATGCCGTCCTTTTGTCACTTTTCAGGTAAATAGCGGGTGATCTCGGTCCAGGGGATCAGGCGGTTTAGCTGGATGGTTTCAAACACTTCCCTGGCCTTTCTCTTGCTGCTCATCTGCGCCAGCAAGACCAGTGCGCCCTGGTAGGACGGGATGCCTCCGTTGCTGGATATCCGGTTGCGATCAACGACAACATTGCGGTCTTCGATCACATTGATGCTGGGGAACTCTCGCTGTAACCGGGGTTCGCCACCTGCCCAGGTGGTAGCGGTGTAGCCATCCAGCAAGCCGGCGTGGGCGTACAAAAACGCCCCGGAGCAATTGCTGGCCAGCCATGACGCGGTTTTTGCCTGTTCGGTAAGAAATGTTGTCAGATCAGCGTTTTTAAACAGCGAGTCCATGACATAGGAGCTGGTGACGATCAGTGCATCCAGTTTGGGACTGTCGTAAATGGTGTTGTCGACCGTCAAGCGTATCCCTTCCTCGGTAGTGACAACGGCGGCGTCTTTCTCCACGCCGATCAACAGCACTTCATAGTCTGAAAACCACGACTCTCTTGTCGCGACTCCAAACACTTCAGCTGGTGCCGTGACATCACTGGTCAGCACCTTGTCATAAACCAGAATCCCAATGCGCTGGTCTGCGGCAATGGAAGGTAATGAATACAGCGCCACGACAATCAGTATCGTGATTCTCACTATTCGTTTTTTGTTGATCATTGGGCTTTGCCTTTTGATGGAAACAGTTCATCCGAGTGCTAATCTACCGCTGTCCGGTTTGGTAAAAAGGACCAGTTTTCTATTATTAAGGAGACCAATTTGCAGTTGCATCTGGTGCTGAATGGCGAAGGGGCGTTGCAGGCCCAGCTTTACCGTGAGCTACGTCAGGCCATGCAGGATGGTCGCCTGCAGGAGGGGGAGCGGATGCCACCAAGCCGGGTGTTGTGCCGTGAACTGGGATTGTCGCGGCAGCTGGTGGTGCAGGCGTATGAGCGGCTGATTGCGGAAGGGTTTCTTTGTGCCCGGCCGGGCAGCGGTACCTTTGTGGCCCGTTTGCCTGCCAGTGAGCCGGTGTCGTTATTGCCGGCAGGTGTTAGCCCCGGGCCCCACTGGATGACGCAGCCAGTGTGGGGGAACGGGCCCGCCCGGCGTTTCAATTTTGCCGGTGGGGTGACCGAGCGGGAGCAGCTGCCGTGGCAGGCGTGGCGGCGCTGTCTGCACCGGGCGGTACGGGATCAGCAGGCGGAGACGTTGCTTTATGGTGAGGTGCAGGGGGATCTGCGTCTGCGCCTGGGGCTGGTCGATTATCTGGGCTACAGCCGTGGGCTGCCATGCAGCGCGGATCAATTGCTGATTACGCAAGGCGCGCAGCAGGGGCTGGATCTGTTGGCGCGGGTGCGCCTGGCTCCCGGGGATTGCGTGGCAATGGAAGAGCCGGGCTACCCGCCTGCCCGGGCAGTGTTCGAGGCGGTTGGGGCAACAGTGATCCCTGTGCCGGTGGATGAGGAAGGGCTGTGTGTTGATCGCATTCCAGATCAGGCACGCCTGGTTTATGTAACCCCATCGCACCAGTTTCCGTTGGGCATGCCGATGAGCCTTTCCCGGCGTTTGGCATTGCTGGAGCGGGCCCGTGCTACCGAGATGCTGATAGTGGAGGATGACTACGACGGCGAGTTTCGTTTTGAAGGGCGGCCACTGGAGGCGTTAAAGCGGTTGGATCATCATCAGCAGGTGGCGTATCTGGGCAGCTTTTCAAAAGTGCTCCATGCCAGTTTTCGTATGGGGTACATAGTGATGCCGGGCGGTTTGCAGGCTGCGTTGTTGCAGGCCAAGTCGCTGACCGACTCAAGCAGTAACGACCTGACCCAGCGTGCGCTGGGCTATCTGATCCAGGAGGGCGACTTTGCCCGTCACTTGAAGCGGATGCAGCGCCGCTATGCATTACGCCGTGAAAAACTGCTTGCTGCATTGCGGGGGCAATCGGCGCTGACGGTTCTGCCGCAGATGGCCGGGTTGCATATTGCAGTGCGCACGCCGCCGGTGAGGGACTTGGCTGACGCCTTGATCAAAGAGGACGTTACCGCCATGTCGCTGGAGGCTTTATATATGGCAGAACCGGCGATGCCGGGCGTGCTACTGGGGTTCGGTGCCCTGCCGGACGACACCATCGAGGATGGGGTCAGTGCCCTGGCCCGGGCACTGACCCGATAAAACCGTTTCGGGGGCCGGGTTTCGCGTTCGAAAACCTGCCATTTCCGCGCTTTCAGGTTTTGCCTTTCGAAACGTGCTTTTCACGACGGCTGTTGTGTCGCCGCCGGCGACGTCTTTGCTGAGCACGCAACGGGTTTTCAGCAGCCTGTTAAGGGAGGACGCCGATCTGGTTGAGCACTTCCTGGTCCGGGAAACCGTCCGCCACCATGCCATTGGCCTGCTGGTAACGGGCCAGGGCCTGGCGGGTGCCGGGGCCGAGCAGGCCGTCTTCCGCGCCCGCATCATGGCCTTGTTCATTCAGCGTTTTTTGAAGCTTGGTGACCTGCTCGCGATTCAGTCTGGGGGCAGGAACGGGAGCCTGGTGGAGCGCGCCGCCGCCGGCAATGCGGTCCGCCAGCCGACCCACCGCAATGGCATAGGACTCTGACCGGTTCCAGCCCATGATCACGCGGAAATTCTGGTAGGCGAGAAAGGCCGGGCCGTTATGGCCGGAGGGGACCACCAGCGCCGCTTCCATCTCGGCCTGAGGCAGGGGCTGACCATCGGGCATACGCACACCCAGCTTGGCCCAGTCGCTGAGGCTGCGTTGATGGGCGAAACCGGTTAGCTGGAAATCGAAATCGTCAGGCAGCGTGACTTCCCTTCCCCAGCGCTGTTCCCGTTGCCAGCCCAGCCCCTGCAGAAAGTTGGCCGCGGAGGCGAGCGCATCTTCTTCGCTTTTCCATAGATTACGACGACCGTCACCATCGTGATCGATCGCGTACTTGAGAAAGATGGCGGGCATGAATTGGGTCTGGCCCATGGCGCCGGCCCAGGATCCTTCCATCTGGTCGGCCTCCACATCCCCGGACTGAATGATGCGCAAAGCGTTCATCAACTCGCCGGAAAAGTAATCGCCCCGACGGCCTTCGCACGCCAGGGTGCTGAGTGCATCCAGCACCGGGATACTGCCCAGGAAGCCGCCGTAATTGGTTTCCAGCCCCCAGAAAGCGACCAGGTAGTGACCGGGGATGCCGTATTCGCGGGTGAGTGCCTGTAGCAGGGGCTGTTGTTCGCGATACTTTTTACGGCCGGTTTCGATGCGGGTTTCGCTGACCCGGCGGGTGTAATAGTCCGAGAAACTGCTGGTGAATTCCGGCTGGCTGCGATCCAGCTCAATCACCCGCTCGTTCAGTTTGACGGTATTCAGGCTGCGGCTGATCACCTGGGCCGGGATGCCCGCCTCATCGGCCTGGGCCCGTAATTGGGCCATGCATTGTTCAAACTCGGCGTTGTCCAGGGCATAACTGGCAGGGCTGGCGAGCAGGGTGGCACTGGCAAACAGGGCGGCGCGAATCGAGGGCATGGGGTCTCCACCATCAAACGGAAAAAGGCGACACAGAGCATAACGCCGTTGTTGTCGGGGTGCGGCACATAACGACAAAAAAACCGAAAAAAACTGTTCTTACGGTTGCCCGGATTGCCGCCATGACAGCGGCAAATAAAAGGTGCAGACTTTTGCTATTGCCACTGCTTCGAGCAAGGAGGGCCTGTGAAGCACCAGTATGCTGTGATCGGTTTGGGCAGTTTTGGTTCCACCATTGCGCAGGAATTGACGCGCCTGGGGCACGATGTCATGGGCGTGGATATCGATGGTGAGCGGGTGGAGTATTACGCTGACAAGCTGTCACAAACCCTGATCGCTGACGGCACCAGTGACAAGGTGGTGGCCGAACTGGATTTCCCGGCCTTTGATGCGGTGGTGGTCGCCATTGGTGAAAACCTGGAAGCCAGCATCCTGACCACTCTGGCACTGAAAAGTGCGGAGGTGAAACAGGTGTGGGTCAAGGCGATCAGTGAACCGCATCACCGGATTCTGTCGCGCCTGGGGGCCAACCGGATTATTCACCCGGAGCATGAAATGGGCATCCGCGTTGCCCAGACCATCGTGCACCCGGAAATGCTCGACTATATTTCCCTGGGTAATGACTGGCTGGTGGTAGAGGTGAAGGTCGACAAACGGTTTGCCGGGATGACCGCATCCGAGTTGCCGCTGAAGGATGAAGAGCTGCGCCTGGCGCTGGTCAAGCGCGGCACCCAGGTGTGGCAAGCGCCGTTCGAAGGGCTGGAATTGCAAGAGAAAGACCAGATGGTGCTGATGGGCACGTTGCACGACTTGTTGCGGTTTTCCAAAGCGCAATGAGACCCTGGTTCGCACGCCGTTTTGGTGTTTCCCGTCCCCATACGCACAAGCCGCTGGTGTCTCCGCCTGTGGCGCTGGCCGGCAGCTTTTTCTTGTTAATCGTATTGGGCGCGTTGCTGCTCAAGTTGCCTATCGCCACCCATTCGCCAATCAGCTGGTTGCAGGCCATGTTCACCGCTACCTCTGCGGTGACGGTGACGGGCCTGTCGGTGGTGGATGTGGGCAGCCAGTTCACCCTGTTCGGCCAGTGGGTATTGCTACTGCTGATCGAGGCCGGCGGCATTGGCATCATGACCTTTGCGGCGGCCACCTTGCTGGCCATTGGGCATCGGCTGGGTATCGGTGAGCAGCAGTTGATTCGTGATTGCATGAACTACAGCCGGGTCAGTGATATCGCCTGGCTGATCCGCCGGATTGTGGTGGTGGTTGTGGTGGTGCAGGCGGTGGGCATGGCGCTGTTAATGTGTGTCTGGGTGCCCGCACTGGGTTGGGGTCAGGGCACGTTTCACAGCCTGTTCTATGCGGTGTCGGCGTTTAATAACGCAGGCTTTGCACTCAGTGCCGACAGCCTCACTGGCTGGGGTGGGCACTGGGGCATTGTGCTGATCATTACCACCATGGTCATCGTGGGCGGGCTGGGCTTTACGGTGCTGGCGGATTTCGAAAAAGGCTGGCGCTGGCGCGGGTTGTCCCTGCACAGCAAGTTGATGCTGGTGGGCACCGGGGTGTTGCTGGCGGCCACGTTGTTGTTCTTTATGCTGGCGGAGTGGAATAACCCCGGCACCCTGGGCGGCATGAGTGTCAGCGACAAGCTGGCGGCGTCCTGGTTTCATGCGGTGACGCCGCGTACGGCCGGGTTCAATGTGGTGGACATGAGTGCCTTGTCGCTGCCGACCAGCCTGTTTTATCTGCTGCTGATGTTTATCGGTGCGGGCACCAATTCCACCGGCAGTGGTATCAAGGTGACCACCTTTATGGTGCTGCTGCTGGCCACTCGTGCCTTCCTGCG
>NZ_LWEZ01001913.1:0-924 GCF_001634945.1 Alcanivorax sp. HI0044 | reverse complement strand
GAACATCCGTGTTCCATTGCGTCCTTGCGAGATCTACTTTAGGTAAACCTCCCGCGAGAGGTAAGGCGAGAAAAGCGCCAAGTCATGTAAGCCTTTCGCCATACCCGAGATACAAAATCAGGCCCCCTCACGCCGGTATCACCATTCAATGGTTCGGCTTGCCTCCGGCACGGCCCGATTACGACGGTCGAACAGCGCGAACTGAGCGCCCTTTTCATCGAACGACACCACCGAAAAGGCATTATCACTGAACACTTCCCCCGGCACGCTAACCTGCCCTAACGGCCGGCCCCAACCGCTGTAGAGCAAGCCTGGCACCCGGATCATCGGCCGGTACCAACGAAACGCGAATAGCGCGGTGGGCCAGAACAACCCGGAGCACGTCCAGCTGTGTACCTTCTTGCCACCATTGAGTGTCAAGCTTGCATACAGAGAGGCATGCACATCCCCGCTGAGCACCACCAGTTTCTGGCTGGCACTCTTCGCCATGGCTGCCAATAGCCGCTGACGCTGATGGCGGAAGCCTTCCCAGGCATCTTTGCCACGGAACGGACGCCTCTGCTCGGGGAACATTACTACGGAGGTCACCAGCACCTTGATGCGCTCGGGATCCCGGTCCAGCCATTGGACAAAGGCCTGCTCCTGCACCTCGCTGATCATTTTGCGCTGCCAGGGCCAGCGGCTCAGTACCCGCTCGGTACGCACATCCATTACAAAAAAGTCCGCCGGCCCACGGGAAAAGGTATACCAGAATTTATCCGGGTCGCGATCCAGATAGGTACCGGCTTCATTTAATGGCGCCGCCGGGGAATGGGACGCCTGGTNGATCTGGTACGCCTTGATCGCTGCCGGATACTTGTTCGTCCATAACTCGGCGTCGGCCTTGGCTGGCCAGTTATTCTCGATTTCATGATCATCCAGGAT
>NZ_LWEZ01001912.1:0-860 GCF_001634945.1 Alcanivorax sp. HI0044 | reverse complement strand
CGTGGACCACACCCAGGATGATGCGATCCTTTTCAAACATGTTTACTGTGGATGTCAGGTTTACACCCCAGCCCAGTTCACTGTCATCCGGGCTACCATCCGGCCCACCGGGCGTGTCGTAACCCACCTGACGCAGGATACCGGCCACCTGAAAGTGACCCCAGTCTCCCACCTGACGGAAGTGGGCAGTGATATCCGGATATTCGTCATCGCCGGCAGTACCAGGATCAAGGCCACTATCCACGCCACTACCCGGATTTTCGATGGCCACCGCGACGGTAGAATCACCCTTCACCGGCGTCCAGCGAATCTGTGGATTACGGAGGAAAACCATGCCCGACGGACCCCAGTAATCGATCACATTGGGGAATACATCACCGTCCATGAACACACTATTAGTCTGCCCCGCCAAGATGGACTTCCATTCACCGTAGGCATGGCGCAAACGAATCGTTGTCTGACCTTCGTCCGGACCGACGCCAAACATGTCAAATTCAAATTTGGTTGTCAGCTCACTGTCACCGGCCATGGTGCTGGCATTCACACCCAAACGGCTCTGGCGGACACCAATGACAGCTTGGCCATCACTGCCTACCGTGTCTTGGTCATAAGGAATTCGTCCGGGGCGCAAGGTATCTTCCCATTCGGGAGTTACCCGATCGAAACCCTGCACATAATCCACCATCCCGAAGCCGTATACTTCGAAAGAGGAATCCGCCAAGCAAGTGAGAGGAGCGAGAAGTAGCGCAGCACCGAGGGTACGACGGAAAGCGAGAGTACCCATGATCATCATCCCTGTTCATTGTTTTGTTAATCGCCGCCATTCCCGGGCAGAACTGTTGAGCACCCCGAGCTGCAAC
>NZ_LWEZ01001911.1:0-1379 GCF_001634945.1 Alcanivorax sp. HI0044 | reverse complement strand
TACTTGATAATAGAGGCCGTTCTTGCAGCGGGTGTCGCAGTCTTCCCCGGCCACATAGAGCAGGGTCCACTGAGTGCTCATGTCATTGCCGTCGTAGGGTTGCTGGTTGCTGTCAGTGGCGTTCAGGCTTGCCATGTCGATGTGTGGAACCAGCAATTGGCCCTTGTTGACCTTGGGTAGCTCCTCGACATCAATCAGGAAACGCCCAGCCAGGAAAAACAGGACAAAAGGAGCAATGATGGCTAACAAAATGAACCTGTTTTTGGTCCGTGGAGTCATTACTGTTCCTCTCGCGTCTTGCGTGCTTTGCGCCAGTTTCGGAGTGCGGCGGCAACATATATCAGCAGGGCGGCCAGTGCCAGTGCGAACCACTGCAATGCGTAAGCCTTGTGTCGTTCCGGGCCTATCACCGTCACGTCCTGCCAGTGCCGGGGTAGCGGTGTGTTGCTGCCCAGCGCCAGTTCCGGGGTGACCCGGATTTCAAAGGGCGCCAATTCTACCCCAAGTTGTTCACCAATAGCGTCAAAATCCACTTTCTGAACCCGTAATGGCCACTGATTGTCGGGCAATGGCATGTCTTTCAGGACAAAAGCGTCGCGAGAAGGCCGATATACGGTTCCGGTGACGGTCTGGTTTCCAGTGATGGGGGCAATCTCCGGTAGCCTGCTGCGATCATTTCCCCGCGGGAGCCAGCCCCGGTTTACCAGCACCCAGCGTCCTTTGCGGGTTTCAAATGGGGTTAGCAAATGGTAGCCAGCCACCCCGTTCAGGGTACGGTTATCGAGCAACAGGTTGTGGGCGTTATCGAATTGACCAGAAAGGGAGGCGCGACGGTGCATGGGGTCATCGGCGGCTTGCAGGCTGGGCAAGTCTGCGGGCGGTAGAGTCGCTCGTTCGCTCTGCTCCGTGAGCCATTGGCGCTTTTCTTCTGCCCGTTCCAGCTGCCAGAAGGCCAGGCGCAGGCAGATTCCGGCAACAATTAGCGTTGCCAGCAGAGCGATCCAGGGCGCGCGACGTGGAGAGTGAGGCATGGTTATCTGCCCTCGTGACAGCAGTGTCATGGTCAAAACAGGGGGAGCCCGATCCATTGCTGCCAGTGCGCTGCCGATAGTACGTGCACTGGCAGTGTCGGCCATTACAATGCCTGCATAAAATGGCCGCATAACAATGGCGGCACATTGTACATAGCTGGCCGGGCTTTTCATCCAGGGAATCCGGGCGCTGTTTCTGATACGCCGTAATAACGGGTGCAAGGAGATAACGAGTATGTGGTGGGTAAAGCTGATTGTGGTGATTTTACTGCTGGCGGCAGTGATTTCTCTGGGGCGCGCGCTCATGTCTCTGGTGAAGGACCAGGGCAAGGAAGGCAAGACCATGCG
>NZ_LWEZ01001910.1:0-735 GCF_001634945.1 Alcanivorax sp. HI0044 | reverse complement strand
AGTCGTTCGTGGTGGACTGGGGCACCCCGGGCATGGAACTGGCACGGCTGGAGAAGAAGCTGGGCATCCGCGCCTCCGACACCGCCGCCATCAACTTCGTGGACTGCCGGGTACCGGCAGAAAACCTGCTGGGCAGCCCGGAGATTGACACCAAGAAAGGCTTCGCCGGTGTCATGGAGACGTTTGATAACACCCGCCCGCTGGTGGCCGCCATGGCCATTGGTTGCGCCAAAGCCTCCCTGGAGCGCATCAAGGAGTTGCTCAAAGACAGCATCACCTATGACTACGGCAAACCCGTGGACAACTGCTCTGCGGTGGAAGCGGAAATCTACAAGATGGAAGCGGACTGGGAAGCCGCCTACTGGCTGGCGGTAAAAGCCGCCTGGATGGCCGACAACAAGAAAGCCAACACCCTGGAAGCCTCCATCTCCAAGGCCAAGGCCGGCCGGGTCGGTAACACCATCACCCTGCGTTGTGTGGAACTGGCCGGCAGCCTGGGCTACACCGAAGACGAGTTACTGGAAAAATGGGCCCGTGATTCAAAGATTCTGGATATCTTTGAAGGCACCCAACAGATCCAGCAACTGGTTATTGCCCGTCGCGTGCTGGGGCTTAGCTCCAAGGAACTGAAGTAACGCCTTAGGCATTTTGCCGACGAATGAAAGAAGCCGTTTCTGAGTACTCAGAAGCGGCTTTTTTCATCGNTGNCAANANGCCTAAGGCGTTACTTCAGTT
>NZ_LWEZ01001909.1:0-1043 GCF_001634945.1 Alcanivorax sp. HI0044 | reverse complement strand
ATCCGCCAGCGGATTGCGCAACAGTACCTGCATCAGGGCACCGGCCAACGCCAACAACCCCCCGGTAGAAAAGGCTGCCAACGCACGGGGCATCCGCAGCGACACAATCAGCTCCCGGTACAGTTCACTGCCGCCGCCGGTGGCTACCGCCCACAGGTCCTGCAGCGAAATCGACACACTGCCCACCGCCACCGACAGCAATAACGCCAACAGCCCAAGACTGGCCAGTCCCAACAGGGCGGGAATTGCCCGCTGCTTACTGACGGGCACGGGCAGAGTCCAGATGCCGACACAAGGTACGGGCACCGGTCAGCATTTGCGGCGTGGGCCGCTGCAATGTGGAGGGCGCGACAAAAAACAGATTGTCGTTTTTCACCGCTTGCAAGGTGGCAAATTGCCGCCAGGGGTCCAGCCAACCGGGATTATCTTCGCCCATGCCGCCCGCAACGATGGCCTGCGGGTTTTTCTCCAGCACCGACTCCTTGCTGATACGCGGCGCCAGCGTGGGCAGATCGGCAAACACGTTTACGCCGCCACATATCTGAATCGCTTCACTGATCAGATGCTCACGATTCACCGTCATCAATGGCTCTTCCCACACCTGGTAGAACACACTGATTTTTGACGCATCGGCGTAACGTTCACGCAGGGCATCAATGCCGGCACGGAACGCATCCGCCGCGCCCTGCCCAACCTGTTCCGTCCCCGCCAGCCGGGCAAACCGCTCCAGCGTGGTACCCACATCCGCAAACCGGCGCGGTTCGCTGTAATACACCGGTAGACCCAGGGCCTGCAGACGCTCCACCTGGGGCAACGGATTGCCACTGTGCCAGGCCACAATCAGGTCCGGCTTCAGCGCCAACACCGCCTCCAGATCCAGGCGCTTGTAGCTGCCTACCCGCGGTAACTTTTTCGCCGCTGGCGGGTAATCACTAAAACTCACCGCCCCGACCATTTGTCCGCCCGCGCCCGCCGCAAACAGCAATTCGGTGGCACCGGGGGACAAAGCCACGATGCGGCTGGCCGGTTTTTCCAGACAGAGC
>NZ_LWEZ01001908.1:0-1660 GCF_001634945.1 Alcanivorax sp. HI0044 | reverse complement strand
TAGGTGCCGTTGGCCGTTTCGCAGATGGGGATCAGGTAGCGAGGCAGGCCCTGATCCCAGGCGTTGGCGGCCATTTCCGGGAGGAAGTTATGAGCGTAGTCGTCCATCACAGTGGCTGGCTCCAGGCTGCCACAGACGATGTCGCTGGCGTTAAGCAGAAACTCCTTGTAGTCCCCCGGCAGTGAAATCAGCAGCTGCTCTTCAATTTCCACCAACCGGTCTTCGTCTGGCAGTTCCAGGGCCACCAGACCGCCGTCATGGCGTTCGCGCAGCATGTCTATCACGTCATCCATAAATTCATCTTTGAGGGTTGCGATGGGAATGCATATTCAGCCCCGGCGGAACGGGAACAGGAACTGTTTGACCACCCCTTCCGGCACCTGGGTGCTGGCACGCGTACCGTACTCGGCGGCCAGGCGATCCGGCATGATCAGGGTGCCGAACAGTTTATCGTAGATGGGCAGGAAGGCGGCGTAGTTTTTATCCACGGCTTCGTCTTCCGAGGAATGGTGCCAGTGGTGAAATTCCGGGGTGGCGATCAGCCAGCGCACGCCGGGAAAACGGAAACGGACATTGGCGTGGATGAAGATGGCGTGGAACGACACGAACACCAGATAGGCATACACCGCCGAGGGGGAGAAGCCGAGGATAAAGATGGGCAGATAGCCAATAAAACGGTTGGCGATGATTTCCACCACATGCAGCCGTGATGAGGCCAGCCAGTCCATCTGGGTAGTGGAATGGTGCACGGCGTGGAATTTCCATAGCCAGGGCACTTCGTGGAAGGCCCGGTGAATCCAGTAGCTGCCCAGATCGATCACAATCAGAATTTCAATAAACTGCAGCCACAGGGGTTGGCTGGCGATGGCCTGCTGGAAGCCGATGTCCACCTTGTCGTGCAGCAACACCTGAATAGGGATAATGGTGAAAAAGCTGATCAGCTGCAGGGCCACGTGGCTGAACAGGAAGTACTTCATGTCCGTCACCCAGCCACCGCGCAGGGTCTTCTGTTCCCGGTTCTTCGGGTAGGCGCGCTCCAGCGGGATAAAGACCAGCCCCAGCACCAGCAGTGTGAGGATGAAATAATCCAGGCCCGCATAGAGGCTGCGGCCATCCACTGGCGGCACATCCAGGCGCCCGGAACCGATAAGCGCAGCCATGCAGGCCAGCACCATGCCGATAATGCCGTAACGCCGTTCCTGGTGACGAAACACGCTGAAAAACCCGCAGGTAAACCCGATACCAATGCCAATAAACAGCAGCAGCCGCAAGATCTCGGCATTATAAAACGCCCTGAATTCCGGCGTGGTAAACAGTTCCGGATAAAGAAAACAGAAACTTCCCAGCAGCGCCAAACAACCCAGCCCGATGGAGATCGTCGCCGTGATCTTGCCCTGACCCGGCGTCAGATCCACCTCTTCGTAGCGTTCGCGCAGAAATTCCGACATTACCCCTCCCGTCCTTGCTCTTTCTTGTCCTGTGGTGGCCCTGCGGCCAGCCTTTCTTTGCCAGACCATGCTGCAGCGGCCTGGCGCCAAGTACCAGTACACGCCCGTAACAAGCTGCTACACTGCGCGTTCAATTAGATAGACGCTGCACGCAGCACGTGACAAACCACGCTTTTCCGGCCTCTATTCTCCTCGCCTAAAGGCCCAGGCGC
>NZ_LWEZ01001907.1:0-1891 GCF_001634945.1 Alcanivorax sp. HI0044 | reverse complement strand
GCCGTCAACACTTCGTAACCCAATAACGGGCCTGCGATATTCCCCGCTCTTTCCATAAAGCCGGGCCAGTTGGTGCCGAACTGGAAACTCATGGTGATACCCGACACCACACCCAACGCAAAGCTGAGGGCAAAAATCTTTACCCAGAAGAAATAGGCGTATTCCCAGGCCTTGTCACCCGAAAAGGTATAACGCAGCCGAAAATAGAACAGGACCCAGCACAGGCCGATGGTGATAGTGGGAAACAGGATATGAAAGCTGATATTGGCGGCAAACTGCAGCCGGGCCAACAGGAACGGATCAAATTCCACCGGGGCAACTCCTTCCTTTGTCCAGTGACGAGGCGTCACTCTCCCAGACAGTAGCACAGACGATTGCCGGGTAAATGAGACAAAAGGTCCATGCAGGAGCCCGGGCAAGGCGCCACCGCATGTGAAGAGGACGGCAAGAACCAACAGGTGTTAACACTTTGTATACACCCGCAACATTTCCCCGCCCTGTCCACAACACGTTATGCACAGCACGAATCCGGTTTAGCCAACAAAATGCAGTTCATGAAACTGGTAATCCATCCGAGTCATGCCAACGCGTTTACTTTCTGGAGAGCACACCATGAAAACAAGAATGGGGCTGGTCGCCCTGGCCACCGCAGCCATGTTGTCCCTGAGCAGCAATGCCATGGCGCTGACCAAACGAACGTTCTGCGTCTTCGACATCATTGGCGCCAATGGCGACACCTTCAACATCATGCGCGACTACAAGACTGCCGCCGTCGCATGGGGCGTGGATGTGGAGTTAAAACCCTACACGGATGAAAAAATTGCATCCGAGGACCTGAAGGCCGGGCAATGCGACGCCGCCGTCCTGACCGGCATCCGTGGCCGCCAGTTCAACAGCTACACCGGCAGCATGGATTCTATCGGCGCCATCCCCAGTTATGAGGCCATGAAAACGGTGATTGCCGTGATCGCCAGCAACAGCCCCAGCGTCAACAAACATCTGGTTTCCGGCCCCTATGAAGTGGGCGGCGTTGCCCCGCTGGGTGCAGCCTTCCTGTTCCTGAAAGACAAGGAAATCGATACCGTTGAAGAACTGGCAGGCAAATCCATCGCCGTCCTTGAATATGACAGCGCACAGGCCAGCATGGCGTCCCGTGTCGGCATGTCGCCGGTTATGTCCGATATCACCAATTTCTCCACCCGTTTCAACAACGGTTCCGTGGATATCTGCTTTGCCCCGGTAATGGGTTACTCCGCACTGGAGCTGTACAAGGGCATGGCTCCGGATGGCGGCATCCTGGACTATGTACTGGGTCAGCTGAGCGCTCAGGTCATTTTCAAAAAGGACAAATTCCCGGAAGGCTATGGCCAGAAATCCCGAGCCTTCATGTACAGCCAGTTTGATCGGGCCATGAAGCTGATCGATAACGCCAGCAAAGAAATCGCCGATCGTTGGTGGATCCGCATCCCGGAAAAAGACAAGTTGCGTTATGACGAAATGATGCGTGAAGCCCGCATTGAGCTGACCCAGAAAGGGGTATACAACAAGGACATGATGTCCCTGCTGCTCAAGGTTCGCTGCAAGCAGGAGCCTTCACGGGCCGAGTGCGTTAACCCGGTGGAATAACCGGCTCTTGACAGACCGCCCGGGAAAAACGCCGCCAGCACTCTGGCGGCGTTTTTCGTTTCATGCAGGTGAGAACAGATCACCTTGCAGCAAAAAACGCTGACCGCACAGCAATTGAACGCCACCCAAAAGCTGGGTAACTTATTGAAACAGGCACCGTCTGTGCGGACCCCACTTTCACACTGAGCTGCAGCGAGCCATGGCCCTGACTTCCGCGGATGTTCGCAACGCCGAACCGCTCCAGAAAGACTATAAACTCCACGAC
>NZ_LWEZ01001906.1:0-918 GCF_001634945.1 Alcanivorax sp. HI0044 | reverse complement strand
TGTGCCGTTCCCTTTCGCGACTTTGTCCCCATATAGGACATATTCAGTTTGCCGATAATCCCGGGCGCCATGAGCCGGGCAGCGGCGAAATTCATTTTGATACCGTGTTTGCTCACATCGACTCGCTGGATTATGCGGGCTGGGTGAGTGCGGAGTACCGGCCCCGGGCCGACACGATAACCAGCCTGGGCTGGTTTAACGCAACCAAACAGGAACCGTGATGCAATTCAATTGGGGTGGAAAGATCATCCTTGGCCTGCCCGGCTCATGGCGCCCGGGATTATCGGCAAACTGAATATGTCCTATATGGGGACAAAGTCGCGAAAGGGAACGGCACAAATCCCCTTCCATAATCTGCATATGATAAAGATCGTATTGCAGGCGGATATTGTCGCGGCCCGCCGCCTCAATCACCGCCATGGCCATGGCCGAGGTATCCACCAGAAAACCGGGCATATCCACCCGGGAGTTGATCGCTTCCAGTGTCAGGGTCAGCCCCTTGGCGGCGAACAGGTCCGCAGCAAAACGCAGGTTCTCCACCAGGGTTGCAAAGGCCACCTCTGACGGCAGCGCTGCCGGTTTCAGGCCCGCCAGACAGTTCATCTGCCCACAGCCCAGCGCCTCGGCGTAGTCCATGGCGGTAAACACACCTTCGCGAAACGCCTCCACCCGATCCGGCAAACACGCAATGCCGCGCTCTCCGGCATCCCAGTCCCCGGCAGGCAAGTTGAATAGCACCTGGGTCAGCCCGTTCTCCGCCAGCAATGACGCCAACTCGTCAGCAGACCAGCCATACGGGAACAGATATTCCACCCCCTTGAAGCCGGCATCCGCCGCAGCGGCAAAGCGGTCCCGGAACGGTAACTCAGTGAACAGCATGGACAGGTTGGCGGCAAAACGTGGCATTACCCGTTCTCC
>NZ_LWEZ01001905.1:0-855 GCF_001634945.1 Alcanivorax sp. HI0044 | reverse complement strand
ACATGTGACCGACATGATCCTGAGCCCGGCGCGGCCTCTGGCTCGGGCGGATGTGGAGCAGGTTATCGGTAAAATCCGCGAGCAGGGCTTTTATCTGCAAATGCCGCCGCCGCCGGATGAAGACCTGTTCATGGCCGATGGCCATCCGGATAAACCGGCCGGGCGTGATGCCTGACGTGACCCGGCCACTGCGTGCGCAGTTCTGGACCCTGCCGCTGAGCGAGCTCAATGCCCGTGAGTGGGAGGCATTGTGCGATGGGTGTGGCCGCTGTTGTCTGGTCAAACTGGAAGATGAAGACAGTGGCGAGCTGGCGTTTACCAATTTGGCCTGCCGCTTTCTGGATAGCAAAAAATGTCAGTGTCGGGTGTATCCGGAGCGTTTTCAGCGGGTCCCTGACTGTATTCAAGTGACTGAAGCCATTGCCCGGGATACCGACTGGTTGCCGTCCACTTGTGCGTATCGTTTGCGCGCCCATGGCCAGCCGTTACCCGGCTGGCACCCGCTGCTTAGCGAAAATGCGGGCAGCGTGAAGCAGGCAGGCATCAGTGTGGCCGGGCGCGTGGTGTCCGAGCAGCTTGTGCCGGAAGACGATTGGGAAGAGCATATTGTTCACTGGATCGACTGAATCCAGGCAAGGGCCTGGCAGTGGGTTCAATTACACGTGTAGGAGAAGTTGTGACAACACAAGCATATCTATGGGGCTGGTTCGCCTACCTGATCGGCAGCATCGGCGTATTGTTTGTCTGGTGGTGGCTGACACGCCCGCTGTCACGATGGGGCAAGGTACCGTTGCGAACCCTGTTGACGGCCCTGTTGCTGACCCCCTGGTCCGTTTCCCCGCAGCATGACGAATG
>NZ_LWEZ01001904.1:0-1204 GCF_001634945.1 Alcanivorax sp. HI0044 | reverse complement strand
AGATATTTATGACCTGGTGGAGCATGCGGTATCAGCACTGGAAGCGGGCGATGACGGGGAGCAGGAATGAGCACGATGCTGCGTGAAGATCTGGCGGCGGCCTGGGCCGGCAAGGACCCGTTTGAGCAGGCGGCCCGGCAACAAGGGGATATTTTCCGGGAGCGTGAAGGGCGCAGAACGCTGCGTTTTTTTCATGCCGGAAAAGGTTATTTCCTCAAGTACCATGGCGGGATTGGATGGCGTGAAATCTTCAAGAATCTGGGTCAGGGGAAATTGCCTGTGCTTGGCGCCATGCAAGAAGTGCGTGCGATTGATGCTGTTCGGGCCGCAGGGCTGGATACGATGACGGTGGCAGGGTATGGCTGCCGTGGCCACAATCCGTCTCGTCAGGAATCGTTTCTGGTCACGGATGAGCTGGCTGATACCTTGAGCCTGGAGGAGGTGGGCGAAAGCTGGCTTGAGGCAGGAGAAGTGCCTGTAGGGTTCAAGCGCGAGCTGATTCGTCGGGTGGCTGCTATCGCCCGCCGTATGCATGATGCAGGCATTAATCACCGTGATTTTTATCTTGCCCACTTTTTGATGCCGGCATCTGCGGTGCATGCCAGGGATGAAAGCGCGCCTCTTTTCCTGATCGATCTGCACCGTTCCCAGGTGCGAGGGGCGGTTCCTCAGCGATGGCGAGTCAAGGATTTGGGGGGCTTGTATTTCTCCACTGCCCGGTACGGGATGACGCGAAGAGATGTTCTGCGCTTTGTGCGTGAGTACAGTGGGCGATCTTTACGTGATGTGCTGACGGAAAAATCTGCTCTGCTGGCTGCCAGTCAGCGAGAAGGCGAAAAAATTTATCGCCGCTATTATGAAAAGACACCTCAATTTCCTCTGCAATTTAATCCGCACCCGGGGAAGGATATATGAGTGCCGGTTTTTCCGTTGTCATTCCTGCCTATAACTACGGTCATTGTATTGAACGGGCGGTGCAATCGGTATTGAGCCAGTCTTATTCTGATTTTGAGGTGTTGGTGATCAATGATGGATCTACCGACAATACCGATGAAATTATGAGGGCACTGGAGAATCAGCATTCTGATGTGCTGCGTTATATACCCCAGGTTAACCAGGGTTTGTCTGCGGTGCGTAATAGAGGTATTGAGGAAGCTCGATTCCCGTGGTTGATTTTTCTGGATGCGGATGACGAGATGTGTTC
>NZ_LWEZ01001903.1:0-12934 GCF_001634945.1 Alcanivorax sp. HI0044 | reverse complement strand
CCCCGGGAGGGGGTGGAGGGGGAAAACGAAAAAGCGCGAACGGGTTCAAGGTTTGGGGAGCAGTTGGAAGTTCAAAGTTTAAAAGCGCGAGAGGGGGCGGGGGACGATTTGCTGGGTCGAGCCCGCGCCCAGAAGCCGGGTTTCGCAGGAGCGCTGCAGAGAAAAGCACGGATTTCAGCTTTCCTTTTCAACTTTAAACTTTGAACTTTCAACTCATCTAGGCGTGGCGCGCAGCACGGCTTCGGTACGATTGGAGACACCCAGCTTGCTGTAGATGTTTTTCAGGTGCCACTTGGTGGTGGTGACGGATACGCCGGTGGATTCACTAATCTGGGCATTGCTCATACCGCTCTGCAGCAGCTCGAAAATTTCGCTTTCCTTGGGCGTAAGCACCGACCCCGGGTCCACGTCCAGCGGCTCACTGGCCGGGGCGGTGCTGAATACCGCCGGAAACAGCCCGGTATAAAAATCCGGTAGCACCAGCTGCCCTGCTGACCACAACCGATTCATCAAGCCCGCCAGCCCGGGCGCTTCATCGAACACGGAGCGATTGATATTGAGCAGACCATAGCGGGTGATCAGCGCATCCACCTTGCGGCTCTGCTCCGAGGCGACGGCCGTTTTGGAGGTGAGCACCAGCAGGTTGGCCTCAATGATGGAGGCCCGGGTCTTGATACCCGCCCCTTTCACCACCGCCAGCAACCGGCGCAGCAGTGTTTCTGCCTCCGCATTGCGGCCGTGGGCCATTAACCAGTACACCGCCGCCAGCCCGCGCCGCTCCCAGCTCTGGCTATACATGGCCGCCTCACTTTCAAGGTTCTCCTGCACCCACTCCGCCAACTTGAAACGGTCCACCACCACATCCAGGCGCTGCCAGTTGCCGGTGAGCAACGCCTGGCGCGTCATCTCCAGCACCGCCATGCTGACAAAGCGCTCGTAATTGCCCAGCTGTAAAATTCCCAACAGTTTTTCCAGCATACGCTCGGCACTTTTCTGCTTGCCCTGCAGATGCTGCAGCCGTGACAAGGTGAGATAAACGGTGGAAATCACTTCCGTGGCAGAAGCAGACGAAACCATGGGAAGCAGGTCTTCGCAGACCTGCTGCGCCTCTTCCAGGCGATTCTGGTCGTATAACACCACCACCATGCCCGTGGCCCACAGCGACCAGGTGGGGCAATCCCTGGGGGTGTTATTGAAGTTTTCGACAATAAAGGCCACTGCCTCACCAATATGCCCCAGCTGCTGATTGGCCAGGGCCGTAATCAAACCCGCATAGCCGGCAGTAAAGCGTTGCCCCAGGCGCAGCAACACGTCCCGCGCCTGGGAGGAGAAGGCCAACGCGGATTCCAGGCGGCCATGCTGCAGATGGTAATAGGCCACCATGGCCAGCGCGAAGGCACGGATATCCCGGTGGCCACTGCTTTCCATCAACAACGACAGGTTAGCCCCTTCCATGAAGTCGGTATCGTGCTGGAATAACTGCAAATGCAGTTCCAGAAAATCCACTGTCTGACGGTGATGGTATCGGTCCTCCCTGCCGGAAAAGTCCTGCTCTTTGAGCGCGTCGAGATAATAGCGGGCACGAAAGAATCGCCGTGACAGGGTCAGCGTGCTGATCAGGGGCGCGGCCAGTTCAAGGCGGCCCAGTATGGTTTCATCGTCCAGAGTTTCCGCCCATTCAAGAATGTGGCTGGAATACCCTTCCTGCAGCCAGAACTCGAAACTTTTTTCCAGGCAGTTACCGAACAGCGCAGCATCACCGGTGCGCCAGGCATGCCAGACAGCCTGTTCGAAATTGCCGATCTTGATGAAGTAACGGGTCGCCCGCCGGTGAATCGGCACAATGCAGTCGGGCATCTCGATTTTCAGCCGTGCCTGCAGAAAATCCCGCAGCAAGGCGTGATAGCGATAGCTGGCCGGCTTGCCAGGCACCGGCACCAGAAAAAGCTCCCGGCTGGTGAGCTCATCAATCAACCGTGCGGACTGGCGGGTTTGCAGAATTTCATCGCCAAGCTCGGCGTTGACGGTGTCCAACAGGGCACTTTGCATGAACAAAGTGCGCGCAGAGTCCGGCAGCCCCTTGAGTACCGCATGCCCGAAATAATCCATGATTTCCGGCTGGCTGGCGTTAAAGTCCTGCAGGGTTTGCATGCCCGATCGAATCCCCGCCAGCAGGGCAATTTTCACCCCGGCCACCCAGCCTTCGGTAATCGCCATCAGGTGATCCAGGGCCAGCTCTTCCAGAGCCTCGCCGCCCAGGCGCTGATTCAGCTCGCTCACATCACTGCGCCGCACTTTCAGGTCCACGGCGCTGATCTCCAGCACCAGGTCATCCAGCCGCAGCCGGCTAACGTCAAACAGTGGCTGGGTGCGGCTGGCAATGATCAGGTGCACATTCTCCGGCGGGTCCGCCAGCAAGGTAGCAATCACACTGAGTGTTTCTTCGCTCTGGATATGCTGAAAATCGTCGAACACGATAAACAGCGGCAACGTCACCTGCTGCAGGGCGTCATAGAGTGAATCGGCTATAGAGGATGGTGGCAGCTCGGCCACATCGAAGGGCATAAACCAGGAGGTATCAAACGCCGGCACCGCGGCCCGGGTTTTCTCGGCGAAGCGGCGCAGAAAGCGCACCGGGTCATCATCCGCCCGCTGTAACCCCATCAGCACCACATGCCGATCACCGGGCTGGGCTTGCCACTGATTCAGCAAGGTGGATTTGCCGGCACCGGCGGGGGCCAGCAACAGTGTCAGGGGCACCCGATCTGACTGATTCAGAAGGGTGACAAGGTCTGCACGATAAAACCGGCCACTCAGGGGCCGGGGCGTCTCCGAGCTGGGCATAGCAATCGCTTCCTGGCGTCTTTTTATTATTTTTCAGTGAGTTAGTGCATCCCCGCACGCACTCTGGGTGCTTCTTTAATAGGCAATTTAGCGGATAGCGGCACGGTATACACGTACCGGGTTCGCATTTCACTTGGACGAGGGTGCAATGTCGTCGCTGCCTAGCGAAGAAAGAAGCCCCAACAACTCGACGCCCAATGCCGGAAGCCGGACAACGGAAACAGGGCACCACCGCTCCCACAAAGAGAGGCGGTGAAGCCAGATTGGCTCTATTGCGTCAGGCTCCAGGCATCCGGCGTCATGCTCATCACCAACCCATACAAAAAAGCCCTCTTCCCGACAAGGGGAAGAGGGCTTTCGTGTTGCGTGCAGCGTACTGCCTGCAGCGTCTCTCAATCAAGGAATCGGCAGGTAACCACCATCCACTTCCTTGGTCACAATCGCTACCGCATTGTGAGCGTGGAGGCTTTCCAGGTGATTCACGCGCAACCAGAAATCCTTGTAGCAAGGCTGCGGGTTCAGCGCGGTCTTCAACCGGCGGGCGGCGTCTTCACAGAACATCAGGTTCTGGCCATTGAGTAGCGCGAACTCCTGTTCGTCTACCCGCTTCACAGCGGTCTGCACCGGGGTTTTCAGAGCGCCTTCGATGGAATCAATCAAGGCGGTGATCGGGAAGGCATCCCCTTCGGTGTGATCCAGCAACACACGCACCTGGGCGATGGAGCGCTGGCTGTGCGGAGTGGCCAGTACGCCTTCTTCCGTGCCCAGCCATTCAAACACCGCATCGGCATCCACTTTGCCTTCGGCGAAATCCTTGCGGAACTGTTCCTGAATCAGCTGGCGGGACAACGCCGCCGAGCAGGGGCAGGTGGACGAGTACGGCACTTCCACCGACAACTCGATGCGCATGCCCTCTTCGCACAGGGTGCCCTTGATACTGACCGGGTAGCTCTTCCAGCCGGAATAGCTGCTCTTCAAGGCCGCGCGGCGCATGGAATATTCGAAATCCAGCTGCACGAAACCGCGGGTACTGAGGCCCTCATGGGTCTGCAGGAAGTTACGCAGCAGTTGCTCGATGGAACCGGCGCTGACCGAATGGTCGCCAAAGGTTTCTTCCAGCATCAGGAACAGGCGCGACATGTGAATGCCCTTGGCATCCGCATTGGCCAGGTTCACATAAGCCTGGATAGAGGTGCTCACCGGGCGCTCGCCAGCCAGGGTATCGCTGACGCGGGCTGGCAAGTGGATCTCACTCATGCCCACCCAATCCAGGGTCGTGTGGATATGATCCACCATGGAGTTGGACGCCACATCCGGCATCTGTTTGGTGCTACCGGCACCGTTGTCACGAGTCATGGGATTCTCCATAGGGGCACTGAAAACAGCCAGGATAAGGCCGCCCAGGTGAACGAAACGGTAATCCGTTCGTCATCGCCCGCTCATACAAGGGGGGCAAGTCTAGCAGAAACTGTCCCGCAAATTGACCATTTACGGGCGAAGGTTTCGCTATGACCGCAACAGAAAGGGGCTATCAGGCGGAAAAGCCTGAATCTTCGTCGCTTCCGACCAATTCCTGGAAGCGGGCCAGCTCGCGCAGGGGCTCGAACATTTCTTCGCTACGGGCATGGCTGCGCAGGGTTTCCGAGGTCTGGATGGCGGCGGCCAGGTCGGTCAGGGCGTTCTCGATTTCCCCCAGCCCGGACCAGGCGCAGGCCCGCTGATACAGGGCATGGGAGTTTTCCTCGTCCACTTCCAGCACCCGGTCGCACAGGCTCAGCGCCCAGCGCTGCTCGCCCAGCTCCAGAGCCGCATCGGCTTTCCAGGCCAGCGCTTCCGGATCATCCGGGCGCAATTCCAGAATCCGGTCGTAGAGCTCAATCTTGGCCTGAGCACTGGGCTCCTTGGTGGCCTTGAGCCACAGGCTGTGAATGTCGTTGGTTCGCTCGATTTCTTCCTGGTTCTCGGCGATGGACAGGGATTTGCGGCGCAGCTCGCGCTCCAGGTCCGCCAGGCGGGATTCGTACTCGCTGGTCAGACGCGCCATTTCCTTTTCCGCATATACCCGCACGTTGTCTTTCAGGTCACGAATGGTGGACCAGCCGACCAGGGCGAGAATCGAGGCGGCACCGGCGATCAGGTAGAAGAAGTAGGTGACGGTATTAGTGGCGTACCCCATGGCCTTGTCGGCCACTTCCAGCTCCCGGTCGGTGACCAGCAGGTTCATCTGGTTGCGGTATTCCATCATGTCCTGGCGCAGGGCTCGCAGCTCACCGAGGATCCAGTTTTCCCGGAACTGGGAAATCACCGGCCCTTTTTCGATCTCACTCTGGGCCTCCGCTCTCGGCACTTGCTCAGGCGAACCGGGCTGCTGTTCTGCCCAGAGACTGCCAGCCAGCGCCAGCAGCATGCCCAATAGACCGGTACGCAGAATGTGTCTGATCAATGCCTTGCCCTCTCGATACACCCAATCACCTTTTACCTGTGCATTTCCCGCCAGGAAAACTCACACAGACGGGAACGCGCCGGGAAACATTGCCTATGGTCGCATCAAGCCTGCCGAGGTGCCAGCGTTGCAGGCCGTTCCCTTGACAGCCCTGCCCCGATGCAATGTAGTGATTGGCACCCACAAGCAATATCAAGGTAAAGGCATGCGACTTAATCGATTTATTTGCGCCGCTACTTTTGGCTTTCTTGCCGCCACGACCACCACCGTCAACGCCGACACCTGGCGTTTTGGCCTGGAGGAAATTGAAGGCAGTGTTCAGCACAGTTACGCCGAACGTTTCAAAGCGCTGGTGAAAGAAAAAAGTGACGGGGAGATTGACGTTCAACTGCTCCCCTATGGCAAATGGGGCTCCAGCTACTCCGCGTTGTATGACGCGATCCAGGGCGGTGCCATTCAGCTGGGCTTTGGTTCCGGCGCCCTGGGCGGCACCGTACCGGAAAGCCAGCTGCTCAACCTGAACTACATCATGCCCAGCGATCAATGGGTAACCGCACAAGGCCTGAACAGCGACACCTTCCTGAAAAGCAAAGCCTGGCAGGAATCATTCCGCAAGCGCAGCCTGGTACCGCTGGCGGAATTGCCGGAAGGCTATCAGGTGTGGACGACCAACAAGGCCATCAACACCCCGGATGACATCGAAAACCTGGGCATCCGCGTGATGGACAACAGCCTGCTGCGGGCCACCTACAAGGCCTATGGCGCCTCCCCCACCTCTATAGCCTACGGCGAACTGTACAGCGCGCTGCAGCAGGGCCAGGCGGAAGGCAACATCCAGCCGGTGTTTGCCCACGAGGAAATGGCGTTCTACGAAGTGCAGGACTACATGATCTTTGCGCAGCAATCCCAGTTCGTCGCCACCCTGATCGGCAACGCCGACTGGTACGACGGCCTGTCTGCGGACCAGCAGAAGATGATCGACGGCATCACCAAGACCCTGGTGCGCGAAGGCCATGATATCCAGACCCAGTACAACGAAGAACGGCTGGAAACCATCAAGGAAAAGAGCGACATCAACATTGTTGAACTGACCGAGGCCCAGCGTGACGCCTTCCGCAAGAAGGCCAAACCGGTACGTCAGATCTACATTGATGAAGTGGGCGCACGGGGTGAGCAGTCACTCAATGCCCTGCTGTCCGCCTTCGACGAGGCCGCCAAGGGACAGTAACGCCCCCGGTAGCCGAACATGAAAAAGTCCGGCCAATTGGCCCACTGCTGTCCCACAGTTGGCAGCCTCATAAAGCGAACCTCATTTGAGGTTCGCTTTTTTTGTGCCTGTCAGGCTCAGGATGAAGGATGTCTTTCAGGCTTCGGCGATCAAATAGATTGAGTTGCAGCACGCGCATGATCCTCTGAACAGGCCACCCTTCTCTGGCACTATGGCGAGCAAAGGCCACTAGCAGGTAGGTAATCATAGCGATCCAGATTTGGCTGAGTACAGCATTGCGAGAGGTGCCCACAAAGGCTTTGATCTGCAGGTTCTGCTTGATCGTCTTGAAGAAGATCTCGATCCGCCAACGATCTTTGTAAATCGCCGCGATGGTGGCGGCAGATAGCCCGAAGTGGTTGGTAATGAACACGTAGCGCTTGCCGCTTTCTTTGTCGTAATAACCCACTCTCCGCAGCCGTGGAGCCCCACGCTTTAAGGCATGAGCACTATTTAACTGGATGATCTGGTCGCTGGTGACGCCCTGGCTTTTGTCGCATTCCTTGCGCTCCAGTACTTGATAGATGGAGTTCGGACGCAAGCGTGTCACGAAGAAAACCCCATTATCTGTCAGTGACTTATACCACCCGTAATCCACATACCCCTTATCAAAGGCGACGATGCTGCCTTTGGGGAAGCGAAATTCACGCCCTTTCACGAGGTCGTTCTCGTTGCCATCGCTCAGTGCAACGAACTCCGGCACATGGGTGCCATGGTTGAGTCCGACACTCAGCTTCACGTTGCAGGTATCCGGCCGGTGGGCAGCCCAGGGAAACAGCTTGAGGGACAGGTTGATGGCACTCGCATCCAGTGAGTAGAGAGGGTTCTTGAAGCGGAACTTATGGGAGCTGGGGCTATTTCTGCAGCGCTGGAGCAGCTTGTAGAACAGCGCTTCGTAGAGCTCCGCCGGCTGCTTCTCATTGAGCCTTGCCAAGGTAGAACGGGCAACGGGTTTGGCGCCAAGGTGGAAAAGCTTATGCTTTTGGCTCTCCAGGTTCGACTGGATATCGCTCAGGCTCTGACGGCCGGAAAGCTGAGACATGGCCATGCCAATGAATTGATCCCAGCGCGTGGCGGATCTCAGTTTTTGCCCGTGATGATGCTCTTTGGCCAGCCTCTCAAAATCATGTCTCGAAACCGGTTTGAGCAGTTGGTGAAAGGCGGTGTTATGATGTGACAAAGCCTGAACCTCCCTGATCACAATGTTTTCCTCGCAGAATCATTGTAACCAGTTCGGTTCAGGCTTTTTCATTTGTCCCTCAACTGTGGGACAGCAGTGGGCGCAATGCCGGCTTTTTTGTGGCGAGTCGTTGGCTGGAAGTGTTATTCGATATTCTGGATCTGCTCCCGCATCTGCTCAATCAACACCTTTAATTCCACCGCTGCCGCTGTGGTTTCGCTGTCGACGGATTTGCTGCCCAGGGTGTTGGCTTCGCGGTTGAGTTCCTGCATGAGGAAGTCCAGGCGCCGGCCGATGTGGCCGCCCTTTTTGAGGATACGGCGCACTTCGGTGACGTGGGTAAGCAGGCGGTCCAGTTCTTCGTCCACGTCCATTTTTTGCGCCAGCAGGACCAGTTCCTGTTCCAGGCGATCCGGGTCCGGGGAGTCGATCACGTCCTGGATGCGGCTGCGCAGGCGTTCGCGTTGGGCTTCCTTGATGCGTGGCACGGCGGTTTTGACGATTTCCACTTGGGTAATAATGCCGTCCAGGCGTTCTTCGATCAGTTTGCCCAGTTGTTCCCCTTCACGGCTGCGAGTGTCGATCAGGGCCTGCAGGGCTTCATCCAGCAGGGTGAGGGATTCGCGTTGCAGCAGGTCCACATCCAGTTCCCGGGTGCTGAGCACGCCGGGATGGCGGAGGATTTCCATGGGGTTGACCTGGCCGGGGTGCTGCACCAGGTCGCCTACCCGGCGGGAGATCTCGGACAGCTGTTTGACCAGGGGCTCGTTCAGTTCCAGGTCGGCGTCGCTGGCGTCCTGCTGGTAGCGCAGGGTGACTTCCACCTTGCCCCGGGCGAGGGCCTTGCGGCAGCGTTCGCGCACGGCGTTTTCCAGTGAGCGCAGGGCGTCGGGCAGACGTGGGCTGATTTCCAGGTAACGGTGGTTCACGGCCTTGATTTCCCAGACCAGGCCGTAGCCTTCAAGCGGGCGGTCGGCGCGGGCAAAAGCGGTCATGCTGCAAATCATGGTGAACCTCTGTGTTGGCCATGGAATGTCCCGGTGTTCGTGCCCTGTAGGAGCTTGCTTGCAAGCGAAAAGGCAATGCCGGAAGCGAGTATCGAGTGACGAGTTGCGAAACCCCGGCTTTCCCAATATCAAGTCTTGCCTTTCGAAGCTCGCTTCTCGTCACTCGGGACTGTCTTTTCGCCTGCAGGCAGGCGCCTGCGGCATGAAACACCGCGGGCGGTGCCGGGTTCCCTAGTCTAGTCGAGACGGGGTTGGGTGCAAGGCAGGCATTGGCGCCGGTGTTTGCTACAATGGTCGCCCTTTTGATTCCAAGACTACCAGGAGATTCCATGCGCCCATCCGGCCGAGCCCCCGACCAACTGCGTGAACTGAGCTTTACCCGCAACTACACCGTTCATGCCGAGGGCAGCGTATTGGTGGCGTTCGGGAACACCAAGGTGCTGTGTACCGCGTCCGTGGAAGAGGGCGTGCCGCGCTTTCTCAAGGGCAAGGGCCAGGGTTGGCTGACTGCGGAATACAGCATGCTGCCGCGTTCCACCCACACCCGTTCCGGCCGTGAGGCGACACGAGGCAAGCAGGGCGGACGCACGCTGGAAATCCAGCGTTTGATCGGCCGTTCCCTGCGTGCCGCGGTGGACATGAAGGCGCTGGGTGAGCGCACCATCTATCTGGATTGCGACGTGCTGCAGGCGGACGGTGGCACGCGAACTGCATCTATTTCCGGAGCCTGTGTGGCGCTGGTGGATGCTTTTACCCACCTGCTGGAAACCAAGAAGATCAAGAGTGACCCGCTCACCGGCCTGGTGGGCGCGGTGTCCGTGGGCATGTTCGAGGATGCTCCGGTGCTGGATCTGGATTACGCCGAAGACTCCAATGCGGGCACCGACATGAACGTGGTGATGACCCAGCAGGGCGGCTTTATCGAGATTCAGGGTTCCGCAGAGGGCGCGCCATTTACCCGTGAGCAGTCTGACAGCCTGTTGGGGCTGGCGGAAAAGGGCATTGGCGAGATCATCAAGGCCCAGCAGGTGGCGCTGGGCTGGTAACACGCCAAGAGAGAAAGGCGGGCCGTGTCGCTGTGGTGGCGCGGTTTCGCGCTGTTGCGAACAGACTGGCTAGTACACAGGCTTGAGTATGAAGAACTACAAGAAGCATTTTCTGCGCTTTGCCGAAGAGCGTGAGGCGTTGAAGTTCGGGGAATTTACCCTGAAGTCCGGGCGCAAAAGCCCGTATTTCTTCAATGCTGGCACTTTTAACACCGGCGAGGCCCTGGCTCGGCTGGGTCGCTATTATGCGGATGCGATCATGGCATCCGGGCTGGAATTCGATATGTTGTTCGGGCCGGCCTATAAAGGCATCCCGCTGGTAGCGGCGGTGTCCGTGGCGCTGGCCGAGCACCATGGCCGGGATTACCCCTGGGCGTTCAACCGCAAGGAAGCCAAGGACCATGGCGAGGGCGGCTGGCTGGTCGGTGCGCCATTGCAGGGCCGGGTGCTGGTGATAGATGATGTGATTACAGCGGGAACGGCGATTCGCGAAGTGGCGACGCTGTTCGAAAAGACTGACGCGACCATGGCGGGGGTAATGGTGGCGCTGGATCGGCAGGAATGCGCTAAAGAGCCTGCCGAAGCGGGCAAGGGCCTGTCGGCGATTCAGGAAGTGGAACAAGCATTGGGGGTGCCAGTGGGATGTATCGTCACCATGAGCGATATTATCGACTGGCTGGAACAGCAACCGGACAGCCAGGCAATGGTGGCGCCTATGCGTGAGTACCGGGAGCGTTATGGAGTGCAATAATAATGAAAATCGTCGTCTTGTTGATGGCGCTGATCCTGACTTCGTCAGTGTGGGCGCGCTCGGGGCAGCGCGCCAATGAGCGCATGCCGGATGGCGCCTACTTCCGGCATCAAACGTCTGACGGTGTGGTGCACCTGAACCGAACCCTGACCATGGATGCGATCCGTAACGGTTATCAGCTGCTGGATCAGCACGGCCGTGTGCTGGAACAGGTTGAAGGGGTTCCGCTGGGGGATGCAGAAGCCAAGGCCCTGCGTATGCAGCGGGCTCGCCAGGCCCGCGAGGACCGGGACATGCTGCGCTTGTATGCCGGCCCGGAAGATGCGGTACGGGCGCGCGATCGCAAGGTCGAGGCGCTGGAGTTGAGCATCAGCTATGAAGAGAACAATCTTGCCCAGTTGCAGATGAAGCTGGATGACGAAATCGCCACGGCAGCGCGTAATGAAAGGGCGGGCCGGGATGTGCCAGAGGCGGTGAAGGAAGCGATTGATCGCCTGCAGAGGCAAATCAAAACGGCGGAAAACAAGTTGCAGGAATTCGACAAGGAAATCGACCAGGCGAACCAGCAATACGCCCCGATTATCGAGCGTCTTGAGGCGATTGAGAAGCAACAAAACGAAGGCGGCTGAGGCCGCCTTCGTGGTGAGCGCTTAGCGAAACAGGGTGGGCTGCAGCAGCGCCCATTGTGCTGGCCAGTCCTGGCTTGGCTTAATCCTGAAACCGGAACGTACAAATTGCGCAATACGCCCTTCGGCCACGGCCAGCAGCAGGTTGGCGGTGATGGTCGGGGTCGCCTGGGTGCGCAACCCTTCCTTGAATTCTGCATCTCGCAGCACTTGCTTTAACTGGCTTTCTACCCGGTCGTAGAACTGTTGAATGCGCTGATGCAGGCGTGCGTTTTCACCGGTGAGAGCGTCGCCGGTGAGCAGCCGGGTAATCCCCGGGTTGCGCTCGGTGAACGCCAGCAGCAGGGTGAGAATCTGCTCTACCTGATCACTGGCCTTGCCGTCTTCCATAATGCGGTTGATGCGCGAAAAAATGGCTTCTTCAATAAAACTGATCAGCCCTTCGAACATCTTCGCCTTGCTGGGAAAATGCCGGTACAGCGCCGCCTCGGACACCCCCACTTCTTTCGCGAGCCCGGCGGTGGTAATGCGCCCACCGGGTGCGGCTTCCAGCATGTGAGCGAGCGACTGCAGAATCTGCTCTTTGCGCGACGGTTTTTTATCGGTCATGAAGTATCGTTCCCAGTTCTAAGCAACAAGCTTCTGGCTGCAACGTGAGTGCCAGAGGTATATCACAGGCAAGCACCGCGCCCAACGTTCCCGGGCTTGTTACTGCGGTTTTGTTTTTCACTGTTGTAGCGTTTCGCGGCAATCCCCTTTGCCGCTGGCGGAGCTATCAGCTGCGAGCTTCGAGCTACAAGGCGCGAAACGGGTTTTCTAATTCGAAAACTCACTGCCCGCGCTGCGAGATTAAGCTTGGCGGATAATTTCCGCAGTGCCCGCGCCGCGGCTTGCTCTCGCCTTTTCTCGCAGCTAGCGGCTAGCAGCTGTTCTATTTAGTCTTTGCTGATCAGCGTGCCGATCCCCTTGTCGGTGAGGATTTCCAGCAGTACCGCGTGGGACACCCGGCCATCGATAATGTGAGCGGTGTGGACGCCGTTTTGGACTGCTTCCAGGGCGCAGCCGATCTTGGGCAGCATGCCGCCGTAGATGGTGCCGTCCTTGATCAGGCTGTTGACCCGTTCGGTGGTGAGCCCGGTGAGGATCTGGCCCTGTTTGTCTTTCAGGCCGGCCACGTTGGTGAGCAGGATCAGTTTTTCTGCCCGCAGCACTTCGGCCACCTTGCCGGCCACCAGGTCGGCATTGATGTTGTAGCTGGTGCCGTTGTCGTCCACGCCGATGGGGGCGATGACGGGGATGAAGTCGCTGCCGGCGAGCAGGTCGATAATGCGGGTATCGATGCCCTGCACTTCGCCCACGTGGCCGATGTCGATGATTTCCGAGGCTTGCAATTCCGGGCTGTCCGCGTCGCTGGCCTTGAGTACCATCTTGCGGGCCTTGATCAGGCGCCCGTCCTTGCCGGTGAGGCCGATGGCCTGGCCGCCGTTGTGCTGGATCAGGTTGACGATGTCTTTATTGACCAGGCCGCCGAGCACCATTTGCACCACGTCCATGGTTTCCCGGTCGGTGACACGCATGCCCTGAACAAATTTCGATTCCTTGCCCAGACGTTCCAGCAGATCGCCGATCTGGGGGCCGCCGCCGTGCACGATCACCGGGTGGATGCCGATTTGTTTCATCATCACCACGTCACGGGCGAAGCTGTTCTTCAGCTCCTCGTTCTCCATGGCGTTACCGCCGTATTTGATCACCACGGTGGTGCCGGAAAAA